>NZ_JAEVHJ010000484.1:0-3459 GCF_016802855.1 Micromonospora sp. ATA51
ACCCGGGACGCCGGCCGGGCACGGCCCGGCGGCCGGGTGTCGGCGGCGACTCCGGCGGCGGGGCGGCGGGGCTGGTCAGGGGTGACGGGTGACATCGGCTCTACTCTGGCATGCCGCACGAGCGGCGGCAGTCCGATACCGCCCCGGAAGGGCGGCGAGTTCCGTGATCCACCGGCTTCCCGACCTCGATCCGGTTTAGCCTCGGCCCAGGACGCGACCCTTTCCTGTCGCGGCACCAACCGCTCGGAGGAAGCCGTGAACGCTCCGTATCCGCCGCCGCCACCGCCGCCGGCCGCCGGCCGGGACCGCACCACCCTCTGGGGCGTACTGGGCATCGTCCTCGGCCTGATCTGCTGCGGCATCCTCGGCATCGTCTTCGGCTGGCTGTCGATCCGGGACGCGAAGCGGTTCGGCAAGTCACCCGTGCTCGGCTACCTGGCCATCGCGTTCGGCGTGATCAACATCATCGGCAGCGCGATCTGGCGGGCCAGCGGCCGCGACCTGTACTGGTACAGGTGAGGGGGCCGACCGCTGCCGGTCGACCCCCTCCACCACGTCACGTACGGCTCAGCCGGCGGACATGATCTCCCGCATCAGCTTGGCGGTCTCGGTCGGGGTCTTGCCGACCTTCACGCCGACGGCCTCGAGGGCCTCCTTCTTCGCCTCGGCGGTGCCCGCCGAGCCGGAGATGATCGCGCCGGCGTGACCCATGGTCTTGCCGGGCGGCGCGGTGAAGCCGGCGATGTAGCCGACCACCGGCTTGGTGACGTTGGCCTTGATGAACTCGGCGGCCCGCTCCTCGGCGTCGCCACCGATCTCACCGATCATCACGATGGCGTCGGTCTCCGGGTCGGCCTCGAACGCGGCCAGGGCGTCGATGTGGGTGGTCCCGATGATCGGGTCGCCGCCGATGCCGACGCAGGTCGAGAAGCCGATGTCGCGCAGCTCGTACATCATCTGGTAGGTCAGCGTGCCGCTCTTGCTGACCAGGCCGATCCGGCCGGTGCCGGTGATGTCGGCCGGGATGATGCCGGCGTTGGAGGCGCCCGGCGAGGCGATGCCCGGGCAGTTCGGCCCGATGATCCGGGTCCGCTCGCCCTTGGCCACGTTGTACGCCCAGAAGGCGGCGGTGTCGTGCACCGGGACGCCCTCGGTGATCACCACGGCCAGGTCGATGCCGGCGTCGATCGCCTCGACGACCGCGCCCTTGGTGAACTGCGGCGGCACGAAGATGACCGTGACGTCGGCCCCGGTCTCCTTCATGGCGTCCGCGACGGACGCGAAGACCGGCAGCTCGGTGCCGTCGAAGTCGACCGTCTGGCCCGCCTTGCGCGGGTTGACGCCGCCCACCACGTTGGTGCCGGCGGCGAGCATCCGCCGGGTGTGCTTGGAACCCTCGGAACCGGTCATCCCCTGCACGATGACCTTGGAGTCCTTGGTCAGCCAGATAGCCATGATCAGACCCCCGCAGCTGCCAGCTCGGCGGCCCGCTCGGCCGCGCCGTCCATGGTGTCCACCCGCTGCACGAGCGGGTTGTTCGCGCCGTCGAGGATCGCCCGACCGGCCTCGGCGTTGTTGCCGTCGAGGCGGACGACGAGCGGCTTGGTGACCTTCTCGCCCCGCTGCTCGAGCAGCCCCAGCGCCTGGATGATGCCGTTGGCGACCTCGTCGCAGGCGGTGATGCCACCGAAGACGTTCACGAAGACGCTCTTCACCGACGGGTCGGAGAGGACGATCTCGAGGCCGTTCGCCATCACCGCGGCGCTCGCGCCACCGCCGATGTCGAGGAAGTTCGCCGGCTTGACGCCGCCGTGCCGCTCACCGGCGTACGCGACCACGTCGAGGGTGGACATGACCAGACCCGCGCCGTTGCCGATGATGCCGACCTCGCCGTCGAGCTTGACGTAGTTGAGGTCCTTCTCCTTGGCGGCCTGCTCCAGCGGGTCCACCGAGGCCTGGTCGACCAGGGCCTCGTGGTCCGGGTGCCGGAACGCGGCGTTCTCGTCGAGGGTGACCTTGGCGTCGAGCAGCAGCACCTTGCCGTCCGCGTTCTTCGCCAGCGGGTTCACCTCGACCAGCGTGGCGTCCTCGGCGACGAACGCCTGCCACAGCTTGACCGCGATGTCGACGACCTGGTCGGCGACCTCGGCCGGGAAGCCGGCGGCGCTCACGATCTCGCGGGCCTTCGCCTCGTCGACGCCGGTGTTGGCGTCGATCGGGGCCTTGACCACCTTCTCCGGAGTCTCCGCGGCGACCTGCTCGATGTCCATGCCGCCGGCGACGCTGGCGATGCAGAGGAAGGTGCGGTTCGCCCGGTCCAGCAGGTACGAGAAGTAGTACTCCTCGGCCACGTCCGCGGTCACCGTGATCATGACCTTGTGGACCGTGTGACCCTTGATGTCCATGCCGAGGATGTCGGTGGCGCGGGCCACCGTCTCCTCCGCGCCCTCGGCCAGCTTGACGCCGCCGGCCTTGCCTCGGCCGCCGACCTTCACCTGCGCCTTGACGACCACCCGACCGCCGAGGCGTTCGGCGATCGCGCGGGCCTCCTCCGGGGTAGTGGCGACGCCGCCGGCGAGCACGGGCAACCCGTGCCGCTCGAACAGGTCCCGCCCCTGGTACTCGTACAGGTCCACGATTGCGCGTCCCGTCCCGTCTCCGCGGCGCGCCGTCGCGCCGCCACCAGCGTTGGAAAATCAGTTTGACGCCTGTCATCAGATGAGACAGGTCATTTGCCGCAGCCTAACGAGATGGGAACCGGGGGCAACCGAGCGGGTGCGGGGTGTGCGGTAATGCACAGCCGCCGGCCCGACCGGTCAGGCCACCCGGCAGCGGCCGGCCGAGTAGCGGACCACCACCGCCATGATCTCCTGCTCCGACCGGTCGGCGAAGTTGACCGTGGCGGTGAACCCGGTGCCGAAGAAGGCCTGCTGCATTCCCGCGTCGAGCGCGGTGAAGGCACCCAGGTCACCGCCGGCCCGCGGGTCGCGCGCCCGCACGCAGAGCATCTTCTCCAGCCCCCAGCGCCGCCGGTAGATCTGGTCGATCGCCTCCCACGGCAGCCAGATCGCCTGCCCCCTGGTCGGCCGGGTCTTGATCCAGAGTCCGGCCGGGCCGACCGCGAGCACCGGACCGCCGGACGAGACCAGCCAGAGCTGGAGGCCGACCACCAGGGCGAAGAAGAACATGATCAGCGGTACGGCGAGCAGGATCTCCGCGCCGCCGTTCTCCGACGACGCCGCCAGCCCAATCGGGCAGGCGATCACCAGCCCGATCAGCAGGGTGAGGCCGCCCAGGGCCAGCCCCCGCTTGCGCAGGCTGGGCCGGGCGACGAACGGCTGGTCCTCCGGGATCCGCTTCGCCCGTCGCGCCGCCGGCGGCTGCCAGGGCGGCGGCAACTGCGCCGGCCCGCCCGGATACCCCTGCGCGCGGCCCCGGACCAACCGCCGCCCGACCCAC
>NZ_JAEVHJ010000485.1:0-3455 GCF_016802855.1 Micromonospora sp. ATA51
CGAGGATCGCGTGGACGAGACGCCGGGCGGTCTCTGGTAGCGGCAGCCTGTCAGCCAGGGCCCGGACGGTGAAGTCGACCAACCGCTCGGTGCCGAACCGCTCCCCGTCGGCCGACCGGGCCTCGATTATGCCGTCGGTGTAGAAGAGCACGTCGTCGCCGGGTTCGAGGGCCTCCTCGACCACCACCGGAGGGCGCCGGTCGCCGAGGGCCACCGGCAGGGCGGTGGGAGTGGGCAGGACGGTGGCGACCCTGCCTCGGCGGAGCACCAGCCCGCCCGGGTGCCCGGCGGAGATGACCCGCAGCCGGCCGGTGCGCTGGTCGAGTTCGGCCAGCACCCCGGTGATCAGCCCGCGCCGGTCGTGGTCACGCACTGCGGTGTCGATGTGGTGGTACGTCTCGACCAGGTCGAACCCGCTCCGACGGGCGTTGCGGTACGCGGCCAGGGCCGGGCTGGCGAGCATCACGGCGCGCATCCCGCCACCGGAACCGTGCCCGACGGCGTCGAACAGGGCGAGGTGGGCGGTGTCGCCGTTGACCGCGTAGTCGAAGGCGTCGCCACCCACGTCGTAGCAGGGCTCCAGGATCCCACTGATGATCACGTTGCCCGTGGAGAAGGTAAGCGGTGGAAGTTGGGCGCGCAGCATCTCGGCGGCCAGACGCATCGGCGCCCGGCGGCGGACCCGCTCGATCGTGTCGTTGTAGTGCGACCGCGTGATCACCAGCTCGGCGAGCAGGGCGGCGACCGCCTCGAACGCCGCCACCGAGGAGTCGGCCACGGCAGCTGCGGCGACCACCTCCGCGACGCCCATGCGCTCCATACCGTTGAGCAGCGGCAACCACAACCGCGCACCGTCGTCCACGGGCCCGCCGACGGGACGCAGCATGCTGAACGCCCGGCCGGCCAGGGTTCCCTCGATGGCCAGCGAGTCCCGGCGCGGTGCGTCCGGACCGGGCAGGGGAAGCAGCTGACGCTGCTCGTGGTCGACCAGGTAGAGCACCATGTCGTCGGCGCCGAGCTGCCTGGCGGCCCACCGTGCCATCCCCGGCAGGTCCTCAGGCAGGGCGTGGTGCGACTGCCGCAGCAGACCTTGCAGTGCGTCCCGCTCGCCCATGCCCACCGACCTTCGCCGCCGCCCGCGCGGGGCTACCCGACCGGTCAGAGTACCCGGGCGCTCCACCCATCCTGCACCAGTGCGCCACGGTGGCCTCGCCCGACGCCCGACGCCGCCCGGTCGCGCGAGGGGGATGCGGTGCCAGTCGTCACCGACCGGACCAAGCAGGCCGCCGCTGACCAGGCGGCGGCGGTGTTCAGGTAGTGGGGCGCCGTGGCCGTGGTGGTCGAGTTCGGCGCGGAGGGTGTTGGCGAAGCCCTCGGCCGTGGCGAGTTGGTCGCGTAGGGCAGTGACGCGGGCTGTGGCGGCGATTTGGAACATGGCAAGCCGGTCGAGCAGGGCGGCGCGGTCGGTGCCGATGGCGGTATTGAGAGCGTCGAGGACGGCGAGTAGGTCGCGCATCTCGTCGATGGTGAAGCCGAGGGGCTTCATCCGTTTGACGACGGCGAGGCGGTCGAGGTCGGGTTCGGTGTACAGGCGGAAGCCGCCTTCGCTGCGGGCGGAGGGCACGATCAGGCCGGCTTCCTCGTAGTGGCGGATGGTCCGGATGCTCAGTCCGACCCGTTCGGCTGCCTCGCCGATCTGCATGAGGCGGTCGGTGGCGGGGCCGGAGGCGTGCTGCTCCGGCCGGTGTCCCGGTTGGTGGTGGCCATCAGTGGCCGACGCCGAGTTGGCCGGCGAGGGTGTCGTGGATGCGGGCGCTGGGTGTGTTCAGTTCGATGATCTCGACGGTCTTGCCGCGGGTGGCGTACTTGGTGGTGATCGCGTCGAGGGCGGCGACGGAGGAGGCGTCCCAGACGTGGGCGTAGGTCATGTCGATGACCACGGTTTCGGGGTCGCCTGCGTAGTCGAACTGGCCGACGAGGTCGTTGCTGGAGGCGAAGAACAGCTCACCGTGCACGGAGTAGATGCGGGTGGTGCCGTCGGGGTCGAGCACGCTGGTCACCTCGACCAGGTGAGCGACCGCCGGGCGAAGATCACCATGGCGGTGAGCACACCGACAACAACGCCGATGGCCAGGTTGTGGGTGGCCAGGGTGGTGCCGACGGTGGCGAGCATGACGATCGTCTCGCCGTACGGCATGCGCTTGAGTGTGGCCGGGGCGACGGAGTGCCAGTCGAACGTGGACACCGCCACGATGATCATGACGGCGACCAGGGCGGCCATCGGGATCACCGCGACCACGTCGCCGAGCGCGACGACCAGGATCAGCAGGAACACGCCGGCCAGGAACGTCGACAGGCGGGTGCGGGCGCCGGACGCCTTCACGTTGATCATCGTCTGGCCGATCATGGCGCAGCCGCCCATGCCGCCCATGCCGCCGAAGAACCCGGAGCCGGCGGAGCGGACCTCGACGGTGTCGCCGGCGAGGTGGCGCAGCCAGCCGGCGACCATCTGGGAGCGGCCGGCGTTGTGTACGCAGACGAACAGGACACTGGGCTTGTCGGACATCAGGAGCCTCTCTGGCGGTGCGGGTCGCAGGGCGGTTCACCGGCGCCTCGTCGGGAATCGCGGGCAGTGATCGGTCGGGGTCGCTGTTGTGGTCGAGCAGCCGGTACCGGCCGGCCGGGGGTCGGTTGATCAGGCCGCGGTACGACGTGTCGGCGCTCCGGTGCTCGGGCTTGCTGGTCATGGGCGGTGGTCGAGGGCCGGGTCCCAGTCGTCGGTGGGCACCACCACCTGATCGGCGGCCCGCCCGGCGTCGGGATAGAGCGCCGCCAGGAGACCGATGCCCACGGCGAGCCCGACGGCCTGGGCAAGGACGAAGCCGGGGACGGAGGCGGGCGCGATGCCGGCGAAGGTGTCGGTGAACGCGCGGCCGATCGTCACGGCCGGGTTGGCGAACGAGGTGGACGAGGTGAACCAGTACGCGGCCCCGATGTACGCGCCGACGGCGGCGGGCGCGACGGGGGCGCGGCCGGAGCGGGCGAGGGCGAAGACCAGCAGGATCAGGCCGGCGGTGGCGACGACCTCGCCGAGCCACAGGTTGCCGGCGGGGCGGTCCTTGGCGGAGAGGTCGACCGCGGCCAGGTCGAACATCAGGTTGGCCAGCACCGATCCGGCGATCGCCCCGGTGACCTGGGCTGCGCCGAGGTCGCGGCCGGTGAGGCCGGTCCCGGTGCGGCGGCCGAGGAACCAGTCGGCGGCGGAGACCACCGGGTTGAAGTGCGCACTGCCACGGGGTCGACGACGGATCATGTGCTACGGTAGCCGAGTTGCAGTTTTGATTTCCGTAGACGTTTTCCGGCGCCTGATGGGGCATCTGAAACCCATCCAGGCGCTTTTCGTTTTTCGTGTCGTTTCGACGCGGGTGATCAACGCGGCGGCGTAAGGGTCCGCA
>NZ_JAEVHJ010000486.1:0-3452 GCF_016802855.1 Micromonospora sp. ATA51
GGCGCGCCGGCGGGGGCCGGCTGCATGGACCTCAGCCAGGGGCGCCGGGGGCGGGGGACCGGTGTGGACTCCGGGGCGGTTCCGGGGTCGTCGGGCGGTGCGGCCGGTCGCAGGGGCCGAACCCTCGATGTGTCCTCGCCGTCCACCACCCGTCGAGTATCACCCATGTCCGCCCGGGCGTCAGGCCCGGTCGTACCCTGGTGGCATGCCCCGGTACGAGTTCCGCTGCCGCGCCTGCGGCGGCACCTTCGAGGTCAACCGGCCGATGGCCGAGGCCGGCCAGCCCGCGTCCTGCCCCCAGGGGCACGCCGACACGGTGCGGCTGCTGTCCACCGTGGCGGTCACCGGTCGGGGTGGCGCCCGCCCGGCCGGTGGGTCGTCCTCCCCCGGCGGCGGTGGCTGCTGCGGCGGTGGCTGCGGCTGCTGACGGCGGCCCCGCCTCGTCCCGCCGGCCGACCCGTACCTTGCCGGTGACCAGATCCGGTGGCACCTTGGGTCGGAATGCGGCCAACCGTTCTCACGATGCGTGACGGCGTGACCATAGGGCAGCATGAAGCCGACGTCAGGGGCGGAGGTTCCACGCATGTCGCCACGGATCCACCTCCCGAGCGGATGGGTGACCTTCGTGTTCACCGACATCGAGGGCTCGACCCGGCTGGCCCAGCTGCTCGGTCCGGGCTACCGCCCGGTGCTGCGGGAACACCGCCGGCTGCTGCGCCACACGCTGGCCGGCACGGACGGCGCGGAGCTGCTGACCGAGGGGGACTCGTTCTTCCTCGCCTTCGCGGACGCGGCCGCCGCGCTCACCGCCTGCCTGACCGCCCAGCGGGCGCTGGCCAGTCACGACTGGCCCACCCCGGAGGCCGCGCCCCGGGTCCGGATGGGCCTGCACACCGGCTACGCCGAACCCCGGGACGGCGAGTACGCCAGCCCGGAGGTGCACCGCGCCGCCCGGGTGGCCGCCGCCGCGCACGGCGGGCAGGTGCTCTGCTCGGCGGCGACCGCCCGGCGCGCCGACCCGCTGCCGGCCGGGGCGTCCCTGCTGGACCTCGGGCTGCACCGACTGCGCGGCTTCGACGACCGGGAACGGCTGTTCCAACTGCTCGCGCCGGGGCTGGAGCGGCGGTTCCCGCGACCGCGCACCGCCGACGCGGCGGCGCACAACCTGCCGACCCAGATCACCTCGTTCGTCGGCCGCGAGCTGGAACGGGCCGAACTGAGGCGGCTGGTCGAGACGTACCGGCTGGTGACCGTGCTCGGCGCGGGCGGCGCCGGCAAGACGCGGCTGGCGGTGGAGCTGGCCTCCGGGGTCGTGGAGTCCTACCCGGACGGAGTCTGGTTCGTCGACGTCGCCGCGGTGACCGACCCGGGGCTGGTGGCGTTCGAGATCGCCGCCGTGCTCGGGCTGCGCCCGGAGCCGGGCCGGCCCATGGTGGACACTCTGGTCGAGTACGCGGCCGCCCGCCGGATGCTGGTCGTGCTGGACACCTGCGACGCCCAGCCGGCGGCCTCGGCCGAGGTGATCTCCCGGCTGCTGGCCGGCGGGCGCGGCGTCCGGGTGCTCGCCACCAGCCGGGAGTCGTTCGGCGTGCCCGGCGAGGCGGTGTGGCGGATCCCGCCGCTCTCGGTGGACCCGCGGCCGGACGGGTCGGAGAGCGACGCGGTGGCGCTGCTGCTGGACCGGACGGCGGCGGCCCGGGGCGGCCGGCCGCCCGACCCGGCGGAGCAGGCCGACCTGCGCCGGGTGGTGCGCCGGCTGGACGGGCTGCCGCTCGCCATCGAGCTGGCCGCCGCGCGGCTGCGGGTGCTCTCCGCAGGTCAGCTCGCCGAGCGCCTGGACGACATGCTGGGCACCCTGGACGCCGGCCGGGAGGAGCCCGAGCCGCCGCCGGCCGAGGCGGGCTGGTCGGGCAACCAGCAGGACACCGTGGACCTGGTGGCCGCGGCGGCGGGGATCAGCCCGCCCACCCCGGCGACCCGGGCGGTGCAGCGGTCGGCCAGCGAGCGGCACCTGACCATGCAGGCCACCGTCACCTGGTCGTACCGGACGCTCGGCGCCCGCTCGGCGCGGCTGTTGCGCTGGCTGGCGGTCTTCGCCGGCCCGGTGGACCTGCCGACCGTCCAGTGGCTGCTCGACGACGACCCGCTCGACCCGCTCTCCGTGCTGGTGGACAAGTCGATGGTGCTGGCCGAGCCGCACGCCTCCGGCAGCACCTACCGGATGCTCGACCCGATCCGGGCGTACGCGGCGCGGCGGCTGGTCGAGGCGGGCGAGGAGCAGTCCGCCCGGGACCGGCACGTCGCCTGGTCGCGGCACGCGTTGCAGCGGGCGCACCTCGGGCCGGACGGCCGGCCGGTCACCCTCTCCCTCTACGCGTTGGACCCGCTGGCCGGGGAGCTGCGGGCCGCGCTGCGCTGGTGCGCCACCGGCGGCAGCGCCCGTTCCGGGTTGGGCCTGGCCGGCGGGCTGGACCAGTGGTGGCGGGAGCGGGGGCTGGCCCGGGAGGGGCGGCTCTGGCTGTTCCGGCTGTACGGCCGGATCGCCGAGACCGGCGAGGTGATCCCGGAGGCGGAGCTGGCGGCGGCGTACCACATGCACTCGCTGCACGCCGGCGCGGACGGTGAGTTCGCCGAGGAGCTGCGCTACTCGCAGCGGGCGGAGGCCGCCGCCCGGCAGGCGGGCGACCTGGGCCTGCTCGCCCGGGTCCTGGCGGGCCGGGCGGCGCCGCTGGTCGACATGGGACAGTTCGCGGAGGCCGAGCGGGTCTGCCGCGAGGTGATCGAGTGGGCGCACGAGCAGGACGTGGTCTCCGACGCGCTGCTCGCCATTCACAACCTCGCCGAGCTGCTCTGGCGGCGGGGCGCGCTGGAGGAGGCGGCTGAGCTGCTCGGCGCGGCCCGGCCGGTGGAGGCGGCCCGCCCGGCCGAGCGGGGCCGCCGCTCGGTGGACATGCTGCTCGGCATGGTGGCGCTGGCGCGCGGGGATCTGGTCGCGGCGCACGAGCATCTGCTGGTGGCGCTCCGCTCCCGGATGAGCCACGGTTACCTCAATCGGGCCTGTGACACGCTGCACGCGATCGCGGTGCGCTGCGCGCTGGGCGGTGACCCGGTGACCGCGGCCCGGCTCTTCGGGGCGGCGCAGGCGACCCGGGCGAACCTGCGGGCCACCCCGGGCATCTACGGCCCGTACTGGTTGGACCGGCAGGCGCAGCTGCGCCGGGTGCTCGGCGACGGGGCCTTCGACGCCGCGTACGGCGAGGGCGGCGAGCTGGGGCTGGAGGAGGCGGCGGCGCTGGCGCTCGGCGTGGAGCATCCCGACCTGGCGGTGGACTCGCCCCGGTTCGGCGAGCCCGGCGCCGCGCTGGCCGGGCGCGGAGTGGTCGACCCCGACCCGGGCGGTGAGGTCCCGGCGCCCCGCCTGCCCACGGCCGCCCCCGACCCCCGTCCCGCCC
>NZ_JAEVHJ010000487.1:0-3449 GCF_016802855.1 Micromonospora sp. ATA51
CTGCCGGCGGCGCCGGTGCCCGCGGCGCCCGACCGGTCCCCGGTCTGGCCGGCCGGCGTGGTCGGCGCCATCACCCACACCCACGGCTACTGCGCGGCGGCCGCGGCCCGGTCCGGCGAGATCCGGTCGGTCGGCCTGGACGCCGAGCGGCACCGCGAGCTCAATGCCGGGGTACGCCGGATGATCTGCCTGCCCGAGGAGGAGGCGGGCCTCGCCGGGCTGCCCACCGGGGTGTCCTGGCCGGCGGTGGTGTTCAGCGCCAAGGAGACCGTCTACAAGCTCTGGCACCCGGTCGTCGGCACCTGGCTGGACTTCCACGACGCCCGGGTGACCCTCGACCCGGACGCCGGGACGTTCACCGCCCGCATCGCGCCGGCCCGGCTCCACGCCGCCCCGGTCGCCGACCCGCCGGCGCTGGTCACCGGGCGGTTCAGCGTCGACGCCGACCTGGTCCGCACCGCCGCGGTGCTGCCGCTGTCCTGAGGCCGTGGCGGGTGGCTTGTCCGTCACCGGTACCGTCGGTGCACTGAAGATCTTCGAAGGCGCCCCTAGGAGTACGGTGAGCCACCCTCAGCCTCCGTTCGGACCGCAGGACCCGAACCAGCAGCCGGCGGAACCGCCGACGCAGGCATTCCCCACCGAGCCGATGCCGCCGGTGCCGAGCGCCCCGTACCCGCCGACCGCGCCCCAGCCGCCCGTCTCGGGCACGCCGTACCCGCCGCCGGCCGCCCCGCAGCCCCCGGTCCCGGGCGCGCCGTACCCACCGGTTTCCGGTGGCGCGACGTACCCGCCGCCGGTGCCGGGCGGATATCCGCCCCCGGTGTCGGGCGCCGGGTATCCGCCTCCCGTGTCGGGCGCCGGCTATCCGCCGCCGGTCTCGGGCGCCGGGTACCCGCCGAGCGGGCCGTACCCGCCGGCCCCGGGCCAGCCGTTCGGCGCGCCGCCGGGCGCCGCGCCCCGGTCGAAGAAGAAGGTCTGGGTGACCCTCGGCATCGTGGCCGCGGTACTCCTCCTGCTCTGCTGCGGCGGCGGCATCTTGGCGATCTACGCCGGCGCGAAGAAGGTGGAGAAGGCCGCCGAGAGCCTGCCCACCCCGGCGGTGACCAACGCGCCGGCCGAGCCGTCGTCCGGCGCCGCGGACCCGACGCCCGACGCCGACCAGACCACCGGCGAGACGTTCAACATGGAGCCGGGCGACACGCTGGTCATCGAGGACGAGGACGGCACGATCCAGCTCACCGTGGACAACTTCCGCACCTCCGCGAAGGCCTGCAAGACGTATATGCCCGGGCCGGACGAGGGCATGTACCTGATCGCGGACGTCACCGCGCAGGTCACCAAGGGCACGGGCTCGTTCAACCCGTTCTTCTTCCGCTGGGTCGGCGCCGACGGGACGGAGGCCAGCGGGATGGGCGGCGCGCTCTCCGGCTGCGGGAAGCTGCTCCCCGCGGGCAACGACCTCCCGGCCGGCAGCAAGCGGACCGGTCAGCTGATCTTCGACGTGAAGGACAAGAACGGCGCCGTGGAGTACCAGCACCGGCTGAAGACGGCGGGCTCCTGGAAGCCGTAGCGCTCCCGGCACGCGGGGGTCGGTCTCAACCGGGGAGCGGCCCCCTCGTCGTGGCGGTCAGTCCGTGCGGCCGAAGGCGCCGATCCGGGCGTGGAACAGGGCCGGTCGGCGATGACATCTACGATCTGGACCGCGACGGCGACGGGATCGCCTGCGACTGACGGCGGGGTGCCGGCCGGGTGCGCCAGGGCGTTGACCGGCCGGCACGAGCCGACAGGCGGAGCCAGGACCTCAGCGGGTGACGTCGTGCACGTGGTGCTCGATGTCGTGCAGGAAGTAGACCGCGAAGGTGCGCACCGTGAACACCGAGCCGTTGCTGCGCCGGCCCGGCCGCTCCCACTGGTCCGCCCGGACGGCGTCGAACGCCGCCGCCGTCGCCTCCGCCTCCGCGGCCAACTGATCGGCAACCACGGCCGGGGTCTGGTGGAAGTAGTCCTCCTCGACGGCGGTCGCGTCCTGGTCCCAGTTGGCGAAGACCGGGTCGTCCTCCCGCAGCATCAGCTCCAGCCGCTCCCGGAAGATCCGGCAGGTGTCGCGGACGTGGCAGGCGTACTCCACCGGGGACCAGACCGTCGGCTCCGGGCGCACTGCGGCGTCGCTGCGGGCCAGGGCGGCCCGCCAGGTCGGGATCGCGGCGCGCAGGCGCTCACCGGTCGATGCGACGTCCTGCGGGGAGAAGCCGCACTCCGCGCAGCCCTCGGTGATGACGAAGGTCCAGTCGGCGGTCTCCGGGGTGATGGCAGGTGGCTGCTGCATGAGCGGAGTCTGCCATCCCGCGCTGGCGGGTCGCCGACCCGTGGCTGACCTCCCCTCACCGAGGCTGCCCGCACCACCCCGAACGCTAAGGTGCACTCTCGGCCGAGCGGCGGAGGACAAGATGGACAACCGAACGGATCCGATCGAGATCATCGCCCGGGTGTCAGAGCAGGACGGCAAGCAGCGTGCCTTCGAGGTGTGGCTCTACAAGGCCAACAAGGAAGGCTGGTCGGTAGCGGTGGAGTCGACCTCGGTGGAGGCACCGGGCGACGAGTGCGGAGTCGTCGACATCGAGGGTCTGAGATCCAGATCCGCCACGCGAGGCGAGTCCGGCAACACGTCGCCATCGTGCCCGCCGGGCAGCATCTGATCGCTGCCGCTGTCAAGCTTTCCTTGGGCGAGTCGGACGGCTTCTCCTGGATATCGGAGTTCGTGCACGCGGCTTGGGCTGAGCCAGTCATCGACGATGACTAGAGACCACGCTCGCCGCAGAGGGACGGACACGGCGGCACCAGCCGCCTGGGATCCATCGACATGCACCGCCAGTAGCAGCCGCAGGTCGAGACCGTCCGGCCGCGGGTCACCCAGGAACGGGACAACGAGCCGGGCGACTCGCCCCAGCCCACGGCCTCGGCGCCCGGCGGCCCCCGGCGGCGGTTTCCGACCCTGGTCGCGGTCATCCTGGTCCCCGTCCTGGCCGTTAATCCCTCGCCGGAGCGGGTGCCCGCAATTACCGTCGGGCCCATGAACCAGGTCACCGAGGCAGAACTGCGTGCGTCCTTCGTCAACTGCACTCGGGGCGAGCGGGCTCGGATCGCACTGCCCGGGCCGCTCGCCACGGTTGACTTCGACCGCCTCGATTTCCTCGGCTGGCGCGATCCCAAGGCACCCGACCGCGCTTGCCTGGTCACCCAGTCCGGCGATCGTCTGGTCGGCATCGTGCTGAGGGCGGCGGCGAAGTCGGCGAAGTCGCTCACGAAGAGCACGATGTGCTCGCTGTGCATGACCCTGCACGCCTCCTCGGGCGTCGCGCTCTTCTCGGCACCGCTCGCTGGGGCGGCCGGCCGCAACGGCAACAGCGTCGGCACCTACATGTGCGCCGACCTGCAATGCTCGCTCTACG
>NZ_JAEVHJ010000488.1:0-3419 GCF_016802855.1 Micromonospora sp. ATA51
CCGGACGAGCGGTCCGCCCGCCGGTACCGGGACGAGGAGGAGGGTGCCGCCCGCCGGTACCGGGACGACGTGGACGCCCGCTACTCGGCGCCGCCGCAGCGGCCGGTCGCGCCGGAGGAGCCGTGGGACAGCCCGCGGCGGTGGGAGAGCAGCGAACGGCCGGTCTCCGCGGAGCCCATCTCCGCCGGGCCGATCTCGGCCGGGCCGGTGTCGGCGGGGCCGATCTCCGCGGCTCCGCGCAGCGGCGGCGGCCGGCACAGCGCCGAGGAGGAGGTGCCGGAGGAGCCGGACTACTGGCGGCCGCCGGGCCGGTACGTCCCGGACGACCTGCCCGTCGACGACACCCCCACCCTGGTCGACCTCGCCTCCCGGCGGGCGCTGAAGGCCGCCGGCGAGGGCCGGTCGTCCCGGCGGCGTCGGGCCAGCGCCGACGCGGTCGACGGGGCGTACTGGGCCGGGCTGCGGGGTGAGGCGAAGTGATGCGGACGACCGTGCCACCGGTCGCCTGCGTCGGCGAACCCCGGCTCACCGCCGGTTTCGCCGAGTTCGGCCGGCTCGACCTGCTGGCCCACGAGGAGGTGCACGGCCCGATCGGGCCGATGGAACCGGCCAGCCTGCTCCGGCTGGCCGAGGCCATCGACCTGAAGGGCAAGGGTGGCGCGGGCTTCCCGTTCGCCCGCAAGCTGCGCGCCGTGCTGGAGTCCTGCGAGCGGCAGAGCCTCTCCGCCGTGGTGGTGGTCAACGCCAGCGAGGGGGAGCCGGCGAGCTGGAAGGACAAGGTGCTGCTCACCCGGGCGCCGCACCTGATCCTCGACGGCGCCGCCCTGGCCGCGTACGCGCTGGACGCCGAGGAGATCGTGATCGGGGTGGCCGACGACGACGTGGGCCGGCCGTCGCTGACCGAGGCGCTGCAGGAGCGCCGGATGCCGGTGCCGACCAGCATCGTCACCGTGCCGCACCGGTTCATCTCCGGCGAGGGCGGCGCGCTGGTCAACGGCATCAACGGTCTGCCGCACATCCCGCCCGGCACCAAGAAGCGGTCCAGCGACTCCGGGGTCGGCGGGCTGCCCACCCTGCTCTCCAACGCCGAGACCTTCTCCCAGCTGGCGGTCGCCGCCCGGCTCGGCCCGTACGAGTACGCCGCGCTCGGCACCGACGACGAGCCCGGGACCGTGCTGCTCACCGTCACCGGGGCGGCCGGCGCCCGGCGGTGGTGGAGTGTGCCGCCGGCACGCCGCTGCGGGAGATCCTCGAGCTGTGCGAGGTGCCCGAGGGGCCGGGCATCCTGACGGGCGGCTACCACGGCAAGTGGATCACCCCGGAGGCCGCGGACCGGGCCGAGGTCTCCCGCAGGGGGTTGACCAGGGTCGGCGGCACCCTGGGCGCCGGCATCATCGTCCCGCTCGGCCGGGACACCTGCCCGCTGGGCGAGGCCGCCCAGGTGGTCCGCTACCTGGCCGGCGAGTCCGCCGGACAGTGCGGGCCGTGCAAGATGGGCCTGCCCGACCTGGCCCGCGCCGTCGACCTCGCGGTCTCCGGCAGCGCCCCGATCGAGATCGTCCGGGCGGCGGCCGGCGACGTGAAGGGGCGCGGCGCGTGCAGCCACCCCGACGGCACCGCGCGGTTCGCCCTCTCCGCGGTCGAGGTCTTCGCCGAGGACCTGCGGCTGCACACCACCGGGGAGGGCTGCGGCAAGCGGGTCAAGGGCGTGCTGGGCCTGCCCGGGGCGCCCGACGCGAACCCGCAGAAGCTCACCCTGGACTGGTCCCGGTGCGACGGGCACGGGCTCTGCGCGCACGTGGTGCCGGACTTCATCCGGCTCGACGCCAACGGTTATCCGGCCTTCCCGTCCACCCCGGTGCCGACCTGGCTGCGGGAGGGCGCGCTCAAGGCGGTCAAGGTCTGTCCCGAACTCGCGCTCCGGCTCGCCAAGGCCGAGTAGCCGACCGAGAGGAGACGCGGATGTCGCGTCGTACCACGTGGCCCGCCGGGCCACCGCCGCCGCTGTCGCGCTCGCCGCGCTGCTCGGCGTCGCGTCCTGCGCGGTCGGCCCGGAGCCCGCGTCGCCGGTGAGCGCCGTGGCGGCCGCGTCTCCCGCCGCCCCGACGACCGGGCCGGCCGCAACCGGCGGCACGCCCGCCGCCCGGTCGGTCGTCCCGGCCCGGGTGCCGGAGACGCTGAAGTTCACCGCGACGACCCTGGACGGCACCCGGTTCTCCGCCGCCGATCTGGCCGGGAAGCCGGTGGTGCTCTGGTTCTGGGCGCCCTGGTGCGCCACCTGCGCCAGTCAGGCGTGGACGGTCGCCGAGGTCGCCCCGAAGTACCGGGACACCGTGCCGATCGTCGGCGTCGCCGGGCTGGGCGAACAGCAGGCGATGAAGGAGTTCGTCACCGAGTTCGAGCTGGCCGGCACCCCGCAGCTCGACGACCGGGGCCGGGGCGCTGTGGCGCCGGTTCGAGGTGGTCGAGCAGAGCACTTTCCTGATCATCGACCGGGACGGCCGGGTCGTCCACCAGGGCTTCCTCGACGGGGAGTCGCTCAGCCGCCGGGTCGCCGCGCTGGCTCGCTGATGACCACCCCGCTGCTGCTCGCGCTGACCGCCGGGATGCTCGGCGCGGTCAACCCGTGCGGCTTCGCGATGCTGCCCGCGTACCTGTCGCTGCTGGTCGCCGGCCCGCCGGACGGGCGCGGCGCAGTCGGCCGCGCGCTCACCGCGACCGCCGGGCTGACCCTCGGGTACGTCGTGGTCTTCGGCGCGTTCGGCCTGGCTCTGGCGCCGCTGGCGGACTGGCTGCGCCCCCGGCTGCCGTGGACGACCGTGACGCTCGGCCTGCTGCTGGCCGCGGTCGGCTGCTGGCTGCTCGCCGGTCGGCGGATGCCCACCCCGCGCCCGTTCACCCGGGCGCCCCGGCTGACCCGTTCGCTGCCGTCCATGGCGCTGTTCGGCATGGCGTACGCGCTGGCCTCGCTGACCTGCACGATCGCCCCGTTCCTGGCCATCGTGGTGACCAGTCTCCAGGCCGGCTCGACGCTGCGCGGGCTGGCGCTCTTCGGGGCGTACGCGGTCGGGATGGGGTTGGTGGTCGCGGTGGCCGCGCTCGGCGTGGCGCTGCTGCGCGGCCAGGTGGTGGCCCGGCTGCGCGGCGCCGGCGCGTTCGTGCCCCGACTGAGCGGCCTGGTGCTGCTCGTCGCCGGGGGCTACGTCGCCTGGTACGGCTGGTACGAGGTCCGGCTCGCGCTGGGTCGGCACGACGCCTTCGGCGACCCGGTCGTGGTGGCCGCGGCCCGGGTCCCAGCAGGCCCTGGTCGCCGGGCTGGCCGCGGCGGCCCGGCGGTCCTCGCGGTGGCCCTGGTCGCGCTGCTGCTGGTGGCCCGGCGGCGGTGGCCGGCTCCCAGGACGCGGCAATCGGCAGCTCGG
>NZ_JAEVHJ010000489.1:0-3389 GCF_016802855.1 Micromonospora sp. ATA51
ACCCGTCCCTCATCCGCCCACCGGCGCAGCGTCACAGGATGCACACCGATGTACTCAGCGGCCGGACCCAGACGCAGCAACGACATGATCAAGAACGTACCACATAGGTTCGCTTAGTTACTTCGACCTGAAAAACGGCGGTTCTCGTTGAGCAGGCTTGGCTGCTCTGGGACTCGCCGGGTCTGGGGTGGTAGCAGATCTCTCCCTGGGTGGCTTTCAGGCGGCGAGGGCGCTGATCTTGACCAGGTTGTGAGCCAGGACGCCGTGTCCGGCCCAGATCCGGGCGCCTTCGGTTCCGTTGATGCGGGTTCGGTCCCAGCCGTATCCGCGTTTGAGGGTGCTGATCCTGCCTTCGCATCCGGTTCGCCATTTCACGGTTCGTCGGAACGCCGGTCGGTGTTCGATGGCTTTGCGGGTCGCGGTGGGTTTGCCCTTGCGGGGGATCACCACGTTGCGGACACCGAGGTCGGTGAGGGCGTCCTCGACGCTTTTCTCGCCGTAGCCTCGGTCGGCGGTCACGGTGCGCGGGGTGCGTCCGGTGCGGTGGATGACCCGCTCGACTGCGGGTGCCAGTTGGGGTGCGTCGGCGGGGTTGCCGTGCTCGACGGTGTAGTCCACGACGATGCCGTCGTCGCCCTCAACCAGCTGTCCCTTGTGGCCGAACTCCACGGGTTTGCCGAGGCGTCACTTGGCGATCGGGCGTGCGTCCGGGTCGTGCAGGCTGACCCGTCGGTTGGCGCCGTCGGGGGTCTGGCCGGACAGCCGCTGCCGGGTCTGCGCGGCGATCTGGCGGGTCGCCTGGACCAGGTCCTCCAGGTCGTTCACCGCGCGGGCCAGCCGGCCGCGGCGCCGTCCGACAGCGGGATCAGGCTGACCACCAGCGACCTTGGTGGCTGCTGCCTTGGCCCGGGCCCGGCGTAGCGACCGCTTGGCGTTGGCCAGCAGCCGCTCGGCATCGGTGCAGGTGGTCTCAGCCAGGTCGGCCAGCTCCCCGGTCACCCGGCGCACCCCCGCCAACGCTTCGTCCCGACCGGCGGCGCTGCGGCTGCGCAGCTTCGCGCCGATGGCATGTGCCCGCTTTCCCGCCGAGCGGGAACGGTCTCGCACCCTGGGCCGGGTCGCCCCGCCGGCGGCCTGGATCCGCTTGCCGGTGGCCGCGATCCGCCGGATCGCCTTGGCCAGCAGACCTGAGTCATTCAGGCCCTCCACCGCCGCCGACCCGCATCGGGTGGTCAGCTTCATCAACGTCGTCGGATGCGGCACCGACCCGTCCAGCGGGATCCGGCAGAACCGCCGCCAGGTGATCGAGTCCGCGACCTCCCGGCACAAGCTTTCGTACCCAAGCCGGTAGCGGAACTTCAGAAACATCAACCGCAGGTAGGTCTCCATCGGCGTCGACGGCCGACCCAACCGGAGATCGAAAACGGTACGAACGGCGCGAAGAACGCCCGGTCATTCAGCAGCACGTCGATCCGAGCCAACTCGTTCGGAAGCCGAAGCAGCTGCTCTGGCAGCGCCGACTCGAATAACGACGGCTGATCGCCTACGGCACGAAACACCATGGCCTCGATCCCTTCTAGCCCAAGGGTTCGAGGCCATCCTCTCGATCACACGGCGCCCGAAGACGGACCGCCACGCGCCGACTTTTTCAGGTGGAAGTAGTTAATCAGCCAACAGTTGCACACCCTGCTCGGGGCGATCGGCTGGACCACCCTCGGCTCGGTGCTGGGGGCGCTGGCCCTGTACTACGTCGGCGCCGCCCTCGGACGGGACCGGATGCGGGCCATCGCGGCCCGGCTGCCGCTGGTGAAGCTGGCGGACGTCGACCGCACCGAGACCTGGTTCCTCCGCCACGGCGTGAAGGCGGTGTTCTTCGGCCGGATGATTCCGATCTTCCGCAGCCTCATCTCCATCCCGGCCGGCATCGAGCGGATGCGCGTGCCGGTCTTCCTGCTCTACACCACGCTCGGCAGCCTGCTCTGGAACACCACCTTCGTCCTCGCCGGCTACCTGCTCGGGGAGAATTGGCACTTGGTCGAGACGTACGTGGGCACCTTCCAGAACGTCGTCATCGGCGCCGGCGCGGCGGCCGTCGGCTGGTTCGTGTTCACCCGGGTGCGGCGGGCGCGGCGGGACCGGGAAGGTGCGGCGGACCAGCCGGCCGGGTCGTCGGGCCAGCGGGGGACCGTCGGGGTGGTTGGTGGACGGGTGAGGAGTTCGACGATCGGCGGTAACGCGTCGGTGGCTGCCGTCCCTTGTGGTCCCTTGTTGGTTGCGGTGGGGGGTGTGGCCCGCCGTGCCCGGCTTCGGGCGGTCAGGCTTGATCCCTGCGCCGGTCACGGCGGGCCACACCCCTGACCTGGGCCGGGTGCGTCCATGGGTTCCGGGTGGGGCGGTTCGCGTGTCCCGTCGAGATCGTCGCGGGTTGCGGCAGGGTGGTGTCTCCGGGCGTGGTGCGGCCCCGTGTGCCGCAGGCTGGATGGATCTTGCCGGCTGGCGGGTCGGTCGTGTGAGTCGTCTGGGTGGGATGTCCGGTTTCTGGGTGTGACCGGTGGCATCCTCGGGCCGGAATCGTGGCCGGGGCGGGGTCGTTGTATCTCGCGTACGACCGAGTACCTGGCCCGCTCGACGGGCCGGCGGACGGGCCCCGGGAATGATGGCGGGCCGGCGGTCGTTACACATGGTCCCGGCGCCGCGATCAGGTATTACCGCTTGGCGGACCCGCGTTGAGGCTCCCCGCCCCCGCGGACCGGGCAGAGACTTTTCCCCCTTTTGCTTTTGAGCGCCTGACGGTGCTTGCGCATGTCCCGGCCCCCACCGGGTGTGCGCCAACCCCCAAGGAGCTTTGTCATGAACACGATGCTGCGTAAGAGCGTGCTGGGTATTGCTGGTCTGGCGTTCGCCGGTGGGCTGGCCGCCGGTCCGCTGAACCACCACGACGCCACCCCGACCATGGCGATGAGCCCGGTCGCGGTGCAGGCTGACAAGCCGGACATGGGCAAGCTGATTCCGCATGGTGTGCAGGGCGCCCAGTCGAAGATTGACCTGAACGACGAGCAGACCGCCAACGCGGAGGCGATCATCGCGGCGACGAAGAAGGCCGGTCTGCCGGAGCGGGCCGCCGTGATCTCGATCGCCACCAGCCTGCAGGAGTCGAAGCTGGAGAACCTGGGTCACCTGGGTGACCGCAACGACCACGATTCGCTGGGCCTGTTCCAGCAGCGCCCGTCGAGTGGTTGGGGTTCGCCGGAGCAGATCACCGACCCCGAGTACGCCACGACCGCGTTCCTGAAGGGTCTGAAGCAGGTCGACGGGTGGCAGGACATGCCGCTGACCGAGGCCGCCCAGACGGTGCAGGTGTCGGCCTACCCGGACGCCTACGCCCAGTG
>NZ_JAEVHJ010000490.1:0-3384 GCF_016802855.1 Micromonospora sp. ATA51
ACCGACTACCCCGACCGGCTGCGCGACCTGCTCGCCGCGCGCGGCTACCGACTGCCGAAGGCGTACGCGTCGCCGTTCGACATCCAGGCCCACAACATCCTCGCCGGACCGCACGTCATCGACGCGGTCCGGGACGCCTGGCTGGGCGGCGCCGGCCTGCCGTTCCCGCAGCGGCTGCTCGCCGCGCTGCACGCCGGCGACCGCGCGGGGGGCGACCGGCGGGGCCGGCAGAGCGCCGGGCTGCTGGTGGTCGAGCGGCACGGCGGGTACGCCGGCACCGGCGACACCGTCGTCGACCTGCGGGTGGACGACCACCCCGACCCGGTGACCGAGCTGGGGCGGCTGCTCGACACGCACACCCTGCTCTTCGGCAAGCCCGATCCGGCCACCCTGCGGGACCTGGCCGGCCCGCTCGCCGACGATGTCGCCGCGCTGCTGGCCGCCGTCGGTCACCCCGTGGGTCCGGCCGGGCTGGACGACGCGCTGGCGTCCTGGGCCGGCGTGGAGAACCTCGAGGAGCGGCTGGTGCCCGGCCGGATCGACCCGATCGTGCTGGACCACCTGCGCCGCACCGCGCCGCACGTCCCGGCCGCCCGCACCGGCGACTGACCCCGCACCACGTAGGACCGCGCGAGGTCGGCGACCGCGGTCGACAATGGAGGCCCGGACCGGGTCAGCCGCCGAAGGAAAGCCAGCGGAAGCCCGCCTCCTCGACCAGGGTCCGCTCCCGGTCGGTCAGGCCGGACCGGCCGGTGGCCTTGCGGATCACCGTCAGCGGGTCCCAGTCGAGCCCGGCCGGGACGGGGCGGCCGCCGGTCAGCAGGTCGGCCACCACCGCGGCGGCCGTCGGGGTCAGCCACGGCCGCCGGTCCAGCGCGTCGGCCAGGTCCAGGCCGTGCACGCCGACCTCCACCACCCGGGTCCGCAGGAACTCGGTCAGGGTCATCGCGTCACCGTGTCGGGTGTGGACCAGCCGGCCCGGCGGCTGCGCGGCCACGGCCTCGTCGGTGGCCTGCCAGGCCCGCGCGAAGTCCGCCGCCACCTCCGGTACGCCGGGCCGCTCGCACGCCTCCCGCCGGGCACTGTCGATCCTGGCGCCGTCCACCTCCGGGGTGAACTTGGCGGCGCCGAAGTAGCCGGCGGCATCCACCTCCGCCCGGTCCGGGGCGGGCGCGGCGAGCATGTCGACGAGGCGGCCGGCGCCGGTGCGGACGTGCGCCACGAGGTCCCGGACGTTCCACGGCGGGCAGGGGGTGGGTCGGTCGAGGTCCGCCTCGTCGAGCCCTCGCAAGATCTCCGCCAGCCAGGCGCACTCGTCCCGAAACGCCGTCCGCACCTCGTCCATCCGTCCTCCCCGATCATCCGCTTCGCCGGGCGTACCTTCTCACGCGGCCGTTTCGGCACCCCCGGGCCGGGTACGCGCCGGTGGACGAAAGGGGGCATCGAATGGCCGGCATCATGCTGCGCAGCACCGCGTTCAACGATCACGACCTGCTACCGGGGCGCTTCTCCCGGGAAGGCGGAAACGTCTCGCCGCCGCTGCAGTGGTCCCAGGTCCCCGACGCGACCGAGGAGCTGATCCTGATCGTCGAGGACCCGGACGCCGGGAAGGCTCCCTTCCTGCACTGGCTGGTGACCGGGATCTCGCCGGGATCCGGCGGGGTCGCCGAGGGCGCGGTGCCGAACGGCGGCCGCGAGTGGCCCAACGGCTTCGGTACGACCGGGTGGGGCGGCCCGCACCCGCCACTGCACGAGGACCCGCACCGGTACTTCTTCCGCCTCTACGCGCTGGAGCGCCCCCTGGACCTGCCGGAGGCGCCCCAGGCCACCGACGTGCACCGCGCGCTCACCGACAAGGAGATCGCCAGCGGCACGATGGTCGGCACCTACTACCGCAGCTAACCCTTGTGCCGGGGCACCAGGCGGTGCACCACCGCGAGGACCAGCGCGGCCACCACGGCGATCGTCCCGGCGATGCCGGCCGCGCTGCCCGCGTACCCGACGAAGAGGGGGCGGCGGGAGAGCTCGTCGGCGGGAACCTCGGGGAGGTCGACCAGCCAGGACAGGGCGAGCGCGGAGGCGACGAGGGCGAGCACCCCGCCGATGCCGAGGACGGCGGCGGCCGCCCGGTGCGCGTCCTGCGGGGAGATCGCCGCCCGTTCCCGCTGGAAGAGGAGCAGGACCAGGCCGGCCACCGCCGCCCAGGCCCCGACCAGGAGGAACGCCGCCACGGCGTCGCTCGGTCGGTGCCAGCCGGCAGAGAGGGTGGCCACCCCGGCGGCGGCGGCGTACCCGGCGCCGAGGAAGGCGCCGACGACCCGCACCTTGGGCGGCAGCACGAGGATCAGCGCGATCGCTACCGAGGCGGCCACCGCGGTGTGTCCGCTGGGGAGGCTGTTCCCCGCCGCCGCCCGCTCCGGGTCGACCCCGAAGTCCGGCCGGGTCAGGAATTGCTTGAGCAACTGGGTGCTGACGTTGGCGCCGGCGATCAGCAGGGTGGCGGTGACCGCGAGGGCCTTGCGCCCCCGGATCAGCGCGATGAAGCCGATCACCGCGGTGGCCACCAGCAGGGACACCGCCGACATCGCGTTGAGGATCCGGCCCACCGGCCCGTCGATCCGCTCCTGGCCGATCCGGTTGCCGGTGAGCGCCACGGTGTCGAGCCACTGGCCGACCTCGGTGTGCAGGGCGAGCCGCCACACCACGAGGAAGGCGGCCGCCTGCGCCAGGGCCAGTACGACCAACCAGACCGCCGTCCAACCCCTCGCCGTCTCGCGCACCCGCACACCGTAACGGCCGGCTCGGGTCGGCGCTCGGCGGGAGCGCGGCAGACCACGGTCGCCGTGCCGGCGGGCCGCGGAGGTGGTCGGAGCGGGCCGGGTCGGGCGCTGCCGGCCGGCCGGCGGAGCTGCGGCGTCCGGCCGGTCGGGACCAGCCGGCGCCGGACGTGAAGAGAGGCCGCCACGGGGGGAGCGGCCTCTCTTGGTGATGTACGTTACTCCGTCCACCGCCGCCGTGTGATCCCGTGCAGCGCGGATTTTCGCGGACTTTTTCGCGGCAATCTCGTCTCCGGACGGAGCGGTGGGCCGGCCGGTCCGCTGCTTCGTCCGGACGGCCGGCCCACCCGGCCTGACCGTGCGAATCAGGCCATCCCGCCGACCGGGCTGCTCCAGTTCCCCAAGGGCCCGGTCGGGCGGGCGGACGGGCGGGGCCGGCTGCCCGTCCGCCGGGAGCGCTCGCCCGTTGGGGAAGGTTCCCGTAGTCGACGTACGCCATGGCGACGTCCGCCCTGCGCCCACCCGCGGGATCGGGGCACGGCAACCCCTGCCTATGATGGGAGCGCTCCCGGCCGTCGGGGCCCTATCCTCCGAGGAGAACGCTCAT
>NZ_JAEVHJ010000491.1:0-3378 GCF_016802855.1 Micromonospora sp. ATA51
CTGCGCCGCCGCTGGATGCGAAAGCCGAGGAAGACGAAACCGTCGTCGATGTGGGTGATGTGGGTCTTCTCCGGCGACAGGGTCATCTTCAACATGCGGCCAGCATCTGGCCGACTTCGGCTCGGATAGCTTCGGCGTCAGACTTCGTGCCGTGCACCAGCACGACGAAGTCGTCGGCTTATGCCGAGGACCGGATTATGCCGAGAGTGGTTGCGTTGCTCCTGGCCAAGGGCGGTGAGTGGGTTCTTGGTGTCGGCATAATCTTGCGCGCTCGTTAGTGACCTGCCTGTCTGGTTCGTGTCAGTGATTCCTCCAGACTGGGAGATGATCATGGAGACGGACGTTGACAGCGCGGTGCTGCTGGCGGAGTTCCGCACGTGGCTGGAGCGGGAGCGGGGCCTGTCGCCGGTGTCGGTGCGCTGCTATTCCAAGCAGGCAAAGTACTTCCTGACTGCGGTCGGCGGGCCGGTAGCGGTGAGCGGGCTGGACGCGGGCAAGGTGACCGCGTTCATGGTGGAGCATTGCCGGGACCGCAACCGCTGGTCGGCGAAGGCGATGGTGACGTCGCTACGGGCGTTCCTGCGGTTCGCTCACGCGACCGGGCGCACGGCCGTCCCGCTGGCGGGCGCGGTCCCAGCGGTGGCGTCCTGGCGGCTGGCCTCGCTGCCGCGCGGCCTGTCGGCGGCCGAGGTGGACAGGCTCCTGGCAGGCTGCGGCCGGGAGACTGCGGCCGGTCTGCGGGATTACGCGGTCCTGTCGCTGCTGGCACGTCTCGGGCTGCGCGGCGCGGAGGCCGCGGGCCTGCAGCTCGGCGACGTCGACTGGCGGGCAGGCGAGGTCGCGGTCACGGGCAAGGGCAGCCGCATTGAGCCGGCTTCCCCTGCCGGCCCCGGCCGGGGAGGCGCTTGCCGCCTGGCTGGCTAACGGCCGGCCGCAGTGCGAGTCGCGGGCGGTGTTCGTGACCGTGCGGCGGCCTTACCGGCAGCTGACGCCCGAGGCGGTCCGCGCCGTCATGGGCCGGGCTTGCGGCAGGGCCGGGCTGCAGCGGCGGGGCGCCCACCGGTTGCGGCACGCGCTGGCGACCGAGATGCTGCGCGCCGGGGCTTCCCTGCCCGAGGTCGGCCAGGTTCTCCGTCACCGCAGCCAGCTGTCCACGGCGCTGTATGCCAAGGTCGACCAGAACGCGCTGCGCCCGCTGGCGCGTCCGTGGCCGGGAGCCGGGAAGTGAGCGCGCTGCGGGCGGCGGCCGGGGAGTACCTGGCCATGCGCCGCGCGCTCGGGTTCAAGCTGACCACGCAAGGCCGGCACCTGATGAGCTTCGTCCGGTTCTGCGAGGAACGCGGCGCTGACCGGGTGACCGCGGACCTGGCGATCGAGTGGGCGACCCGGACCAGCCGGGGCAGCGGCAACGAGGTCTACCAGGCCCGGCGGCTCGACGTCGTGCGGATCTTCGCCCGGCACCTGCAGGCCCTGGATCCCGCCACCGAGGTCCCGCCCGATGACGTGCTGACGCGCCGTTACCTGCGAATCCCGCCCTATCTCTACTCCCCGCAGGAGATCGCCGCGCTCATGAGCGCGGCGCACGCCCTCCGGCCGGCGCTGCGCGCGGCGACCTGGCGGACGCTTATCGGCCTGCTGGCGGTGACCGGCATGCGCCAGGGAGAAGCATGCCGCCTGCGCCGGGATGACGTCGACCTGGAGGCCGGGACGCTCCTGATCGCCGATACCAAGTTCGGCAAGTCCCGGCTGGTGTTCCTGCACCCGACCGCAATCACCGCGCTGCGCGCCTATGAGCACGCCCGCGACCAGGCATTCCCGGAACCGGAGGCGGCCACGTTCCTCATGAACAGCCGCGGCGGGCCGCTGGACGGGCACAACATCCAGCACACGTTCGCCGTGCTCGTCGCAGCGGCGGGAATCCAGCCCCCGCCCGGGCGGCGCGCTCCCCGGCTGCACGACCTCAGGCACGTGTTCACGGTCGCGACCATGCTGGACTGGTACCGCGACGGCGGGAACGTGCAGGCCCGGCTCCCGCTGCTGTCCACCTGGCTCGGCCACGTCGACCCGAAGTCCACCTACTGGTACCTTCAGGCCGTCCCCGAACTCCTCGCCCTGGCAGCCGGCCGGCTCGAACAACAGGCGGACAGGCAGGCGGTCCCATGACCGACCTGGCCCCCATCCTGCAAGGGTTCTTCACCGACCGGCTAGCGCGGCAGAAGAAGGCCAGCCCGAACACAGTCGCCGCCTACCGCGACACGTGCAGACTCCTACTCGCCTTCGCGCAGGACACCACCGGCAAGCCACCCAGCAGGCTCAGCCTCGCCGACCTCGACGCCACGCTAATCGGCGCGTTCCTGCAGCACCTGGAACAACAGCGAGGCAACGGCAGCGCCACCCGCAACGCCCGGCTGGCCGCGATCCACTCGCTGTTCCGCTACGCGGCCCCGCGAACACCCGAGCACGCCGCCGTGATCAGCCAGGTCCTGGCCATCCCGCCCCGGCGGCGCGAGCGCGCCATCGTCAGCTACCTCACCCCCGAGGAGACCGACGCGCTGCTCGCCGCGCCCGACCAGGAAACCTGGCACGGACGCCGCGACCACGCCCTGCTCCTGCTCGCCGTCCAGACCGGACTGCGGGTATCGGAACTCACCGGCCTTGCCAGCCAGGACACGCACCTGGGCGCCGGGCCGCACGTCCGATGCCACGGCAAGGGCCGCAAAGACAGGGCAACACCCCTGACCAACCAGACCGTCAAAGTGCTGAGAACCTGGCTCGCCGAGTGCAGTCCCGCCCCAGGCGACCCGCTGTTCCCCACCCAGGCCGGAGGCCGGCTCTCCCGCGACGCCGTCGAGCGGCTCGTCGCCAAGCACGCAGCCACCGCAGAAGCCACCTGCCCGTCGATCAAGGAAAAGAACGTCACTCCCCACACGCTCAGGCACACCGCCGCCATGTCACTGCTGCGAGGCGGGGTGGACACCTCGGTCATCGCCCTCTGGCTCGGCCACGAGAACGCGGAAACCACCCACGTCTACCTCCACGCCGACATGACCATCAAGGAACAAGCCCTCGCCCGCGTCCAGCCACCCGGCACCAGCCCCGGCCGCTACCGCCCGCCCGACGCCCTCCTGGCGTTCCTCGACAACCTCTGACCACCACCCGCGAACACCGGATTATGCCGATCCGCGAACAGCCGGCCCTCTGCCGAGCAGGCAGTTCACCACCGTGGTCGCCATAATCCGGTCCTCGGCATAAGCGGACTTATGCCGAGCTCGGCATAAATCGGCGTAACGCACCAGCCGGTAGTTCGGCAGCCCTTTGCGGCGGCGTTGTTGACGCCGCCACGGTGGGCTCATGTCCCGTTCCCAGGTCCGGGCGAAA
>NZ_JAEVHJ010000492.1:0-3354 GCF_016802855.1 Micromonospora sp. ATA51
AGACGGGCACGGCGGAGCGAGTCGTCAGAAAAAAACAACCATCCGGGCCCCGGGCATCTCCCGAAGCTGCCCCTATTTCCCTCCTACTCGGGTAAGCTGCCTGGTGGCGGAGGAGCCGACCGCGCGACGCGGACTGCGCAACGTGGACAACGTCTACCTGTTGCTGGACCGGCTGGTCGAGCGCGGTCTGGTCTGGTGGGGCGTCTCCCTGCCGATGAGCGGCGCGGCGGAGGGCCGACTTCGCGAGGTGATCGCGGGGGTCGGGGAGGCGGACCTGCGACGGGCGGTCGAGGCGGACTTCGCCCGGCTGTGCGCGGCGCGGGACGAGGTCGCGGCGGCGGCCGGCGACCCGGACCGGCTGCACCCGGCACTGCGGGCCCTGCACGCCGACTTCACCGAGCTGACCGGCCAGTCCGCCACGCACCGGCCGGGGGAGACGTACGCCGGCCGGGCCGTCTGCTACGAGGACACCGTCCGGGACCTCGACGTGACACTGGGGGCGGCGGTGCTGGACACCGTGGCCGCGCCGCTCGACGTGCTGCTGCGGGCGGCCCGCTGGTTGACCGTGGCGATCGCCGAGGCGTACGGAGTGGCGTTCCGGGGACTCTACGAGGAATTGGCCGCCGAGGCGGGCGACCGCGAGGTGAACTTCGCCGACTTCTGGTACCTGGCCCAGGGGCCGCTCTTCGGCACCGGGGAGCGGCCGATCGACGCGGTCTCGGCCGAGCTCGCGACGCGGTTCGCCCGGTTGACCGGGCTGGACGACGACCCGGCCGGGGACAGCCGGCTGGTGCAACTGTCCGCCGCCGACCTGGCCGCCCGGGTCGACGACCTCTTCCCGGCCGACCGTCCCGGCTGGTCGGCGGGCCGGATCCACAGCCCGGACCTGCAGATCTGCGCCGCCGGCGTCGAGGAGATCGACCGGGGTGCGGCGACCGTCGTGCTCGGCGAGCTGCACACCGCGTGGGCCACCCTGGACAACTCCGTGTTCGCCTCCGGTCACGACGCGCCCGAACGGCTGGCGGACTGGCTCGCCACGGACCTCGGCCCCGGCCGGGTACGGCTGCTCTTCCCGCCGTCGATGCCCCGGCACACCGCCCGGGTGACCTTCGCCCTGCAGCACCGGACGGACGTCCAACTCGCCTTCGTGCCGGCACCCGGCGCCGATCCGCGATGCGTGCCGATCACCGCCCTGCGGGTGCGCGCGAGCGGCGCGGAGCTGGTGGTCGACGGGGCCGGGCACGGGCCGTGGCCGCTGCTGGAGGTGTTCAGCGAGCTGCTGTCGATGCACGCGGCCGACGGCTTCAAGCTCGCCACCGCCCGGCCGCACACCCCCCGGATCGTGATCGACCGGCTGGTCGCCGTCCGCGAGACCTGGCGGACGAACATCGACGAGTCCGGCTTGGCCGGCGCCACCGGAAGCCTCGGTCGGTACCTCGCCGTACGGCGCTGGCGTCGGTCGTTGGGACTGCCGGAACGGGTCTACGTGAAGCTCTCCACCGAGACGAAGCCGTGCTACGTCGACCTGTCCAGCCCGATGTTCGCGTCGTCCCTCTGCGCGATGGTCCGGGCGGCGCGGCAGCAGGCCGGCGGTGCGGCGGCCATCTTGGTCAGCGAGGCGCTGCCCGGCCCGGAGCAGGCCTGGGTCCCCGACGGTCAGGGCCGCCGGTACCAGTCGGAACTGCGCATCCAGGTGGTCGATCCGGCGCTGCCCGCGACGATGGAGGTAACCCGATGACCGGGCCCGAGGCGCTCACCGCCACCCGCGGCGGGCCGGACGCGGGCGGTCGGGACGGCGCGGCGCCGTACGCCGTGGGGCCGGACCTGGAGTACCCGGAAGCCACCCTGGCCGACCTCATCCTCGCCGCCGCCGCCCGCCGCGGCCCGGCGGTCGCCGTACGGCAGTGGCACGAGGTGCTCAGCTACACCGAGCTGGTCGACCGGGCCGCGGCCCTGGCGGCCACCCTGCGCGGTCAGGGCGTCGGCCCGGAGACCCGGGTCGGCATCTGCGCCGGGCGGCGGCCGGAGCTGCTCGTCGCGGTGCTCGGCGTGCTGCTGGCCGGCGGGTGCTACGTGCCGCTGGACCGCGCCCACCCGCGACGGCGGATCCGGGAGATCGCCCGGGACGCGGGGCTGTCGACCGCGGTGGTCGACAAGGCCGGCCGCGAGGCGCTGGCGGACCTGGACCTGCGGCTGGTGGACATCCCCGCCGAGCCGGCCGGTACGCGGCCGGCCGCCGTGGCCTGCCCGGCCCGGCCGGACAACGCCGCGTACGTGCTCTACACCTCCGGGTCGACCGGTCGGCCGAAGGGTGTCGTGGTCAGCCACCGCAGCGTCGTCGCGCACGTGACGGCGTTCGGGGCGTACAGCGGCGCGGACGAGAGCTGCCGGGCCTTCGGCTTCGCCCCGCTCGGCTTCGACGCGTCGGTGCAGGACCTGTTCATCCCGCTGGTCGCCGGCGGTGAGATCGCCTTGGTGCCGGACGCGGACCGGTCGACCCGGTCCGGCTGCAGCGGTTCGCCGAGGCGCACCGGGTGACCTGGGGGTGCCTACCGGCCGCGCTGCTGCCGCTGCTGGATCCCGACCGGCTGCCGCACTGGCGTACGGTCTTCACCGGGATCGAGGCGCCCGCCCCCGAACAGGTCGAGCGCTGGACCGGGTCGGCGGATCGCCCGACCCGCTGGTTCTCCAACGGCTACGGCCCCACCGAGGCCACGGTCTGCGTCACCGGCTATCTGGCGAGCGGGCCCTGGGATGGGCCGGTACCGATGGGCCGGCCGTTGGCCAACCACCGGATCCACCTGGTCGACGACGATGGCGAACCGGTGCCACCCGGTACTCCCGGCGAGGTGCTGATCGGCGGTGTCGGCCTGGCCCGCGGCTATCTCGGTCGGCCGGCCCTGACCGCCGAGCGGTTCGTTCCCGACCCGTTCTCCGGCGAGCCGGGCGCGCGGTTGTACCGCACCGGCGACCGCGCCGTCTGGCTGCCCGACCGGCAACTGCTCTTCCTCGGCCGGGTCGACCGACAGGTCAAGGTCCGCGGCCAGCGGGTGGAACTCGGCGAGGTGGAGGCGGTGCTGGGCGACCATCCGCTCGTCCGGCAGGCCGCGGTCGTACCGGTCGACGGTCCGGCCGGCACCGAACTGGTCGCCGTCGTGACGCCGGCGCAGTCGCCGCCGGACGCCGAGCTGGTCGAGTTCCTCCGGCAGCGGGTGCCGGACGTGATGGTGCCCCGGCGGCTGCTCCGGCTGGACGAGCTCCCGCTCACCCCGTCCGGCAAGCGCGACCGGCGCGGCTCGCCGAGCTGGCCGTGGCCGGGTTCGCCGCGCCCGGCCCGTCCGACGGGAACGGCGG
>NZ_JAEVHJ010000493.1:0-3327 GCF_016802855.1 Micromonospora sp. ATA51
GCCCACCACGCCGCGATGGTCCAATGGGCCATGATCATCATGATGACCCGCCGCCTCGCCCGCCACCAACACACCTGAAACCCTTATTTACCAGGCTCTTACACCGCAGCACCAGACGCCCATCCTTGGCCGCAACCACTGCCCGCCTCCTGGACCGGGCAGCTGGAGCGGCCACACCCCCTCCCCTACACCCCGGTCCTCCCCGCAGTCGCCGCCGAGATTGAGGTCGACACCGCCTACGAGCATCACCGATGGCGCCATCTCGTCCGCTACCGACGCCCACGCCCCGACCTCGCCATCACCGACGTACCACCGCTCGACAACCGGTTTTGACGCCCGCCAACACCTCCAACAGGTCAAAGACGGCCGGCTTGCGACTCCATGAGGCCTTCACGCCGAGTTTGGCGGTAGCACAACCGGAACATGATCAGGGCGTTATCCACAGACACGAGAGTTATCCACAGCCACATGCGCGACCGCGGCGCGCCACGGTTTCGACGGGGAAGCTGAGGCGGTCGGCGAGGCCGCCTCCCGGCTGCTGGCCACGGCCACGTGCAGGTGGAGCAGCCCCGGCCGCAGGCCACCGACCACCGGTCCCCGCGCCAACCAGCCGGCGCGGGGACCGGCTGCCCTCGTTCCAGCAGCAGACCAACACCAGCGGCTTGGATCCCTTTCCCGTTTCCCGCATCACGGGCAGACCGCTCACACCACGAGTTGCCCAAATGAAGCCGTCCGAGCCAGTCCTAGGACCGTCACTGGTAGGCCTGATGCACAGCAGGGATCTTCGCTCGGGTGGTCATGCCGACGGCGGCGAGTGCGCGCAGCGTTAACTGGGCCTCGACCTGCAGCACCGGCCACACCCGGACTGATCGACGCACTCAAACGCCAACCTCACCCCGGCGCCATCCTTCACTGGTTCAACGGCACGCCCGACGAAATCGACCAAGCCGGCAAACTCGGCTGCTATTTCTCTGTCAACGCCGCCATGGGCGACGCCGCTCGCCACCAGATGAGGCCTCAGAACCCGAGCGAGTCCCTGTATGTCCGGACCAGTTTCCCCGACGTCGGAGCAGCCACGGAGCAACCATGATCTGTCACCCGCGCCGGTCGCCGACCCGGACGAGACGCCCGTTATGAAGGTCTTTGGCCTTACCTGCACGGTTACGACGTCGACCGGCACTTCTCGCCCCGCTACGACCCCTGGGACCAGCGGCTCTGCATGGTTCCAGCACCCCCTGCGCTCCAGCGAGCGGACAGCCTTGGCCCAGTCCCCCGCCCACTCAGTGACTAGCAGGCGAAGACGCCAGCTCTCGGCTAAACTGAAGGGTAAGTGAAATAAGTCAAAGCTGGTTGCACATGCTGCAGATGTAACCGAAACTAGGTGCGCGAGCCTCGCACAAGCAGGCTCCGCAGCGAGGAGTAGATCATGGCCACGGCGACGACACTCGCGGCAACGGCGCTCCGACTTTCCGAAGCAGCCAACCGGAAGGACAGCCCGGAGTACGACTCACTGAAGTCCCTCTTCGCCCTCCTTTCACAGCTTGACCGCGATGAGGTACGCCTAGTAGCCCGCAACGCGGCATCTGTCGCCGTTCCCAGCCTGGTGGTTGATCTATTGCGGCAAGTAAGCGCCGTCCTGGATCGTGGGGACGGTGTGGTCGTGAGCGAGGTTGCGCGAGAGCTCACCACCAGTGAGGCCGCACGAGTGCTAGGCGTGTCTAGACCGACGTTGATCAGCCTGCTTGATAAAGGTTCGATCAAGTCACACAAGGTAGGCACTCACCGACGAGTAGCGCTAGGAGACGTACTGGCCTACCGTCGGCGCCGTATCTCACAACAGCGCGAGGCCTATGAAGCCTTGATGGCCGAGCAGGACAATTTGGGCATATACGAGTAAACCTCTCACTATGGCTTTAGCCATGCGGCATCGGTAGCCTGAACGCGTGCTGCCGGTGCCGCTTACAGTGTTCGTAGATGCCAACGTTCTGTACTCGCGATGCCTGCGTGATTGGTTGGTGTTGATGGCTCTCGACAGCCACCACACCGCCTATGAGCTTCGGTGGAGCGAAGCCGTACTGGCTGAGGCCTTCTACCATCTACGCCGTAATCACCCAGACGCGCCGGAGCAGCAGATCGAGCGTTGGCGTGACTTGATGGACGAGAATTTCCCTGAAGCCAAGGTCACCAACTGGGATCCCCAGTCCGTCCCTTGCCCCAAAGATCCGAATGATCACCATGTCTTGGCCGCCGCCCACAGTGGCAGAGTCGACATCCTCATCACACACGACGGCGACATCGACGACTTCCAGCAGTGTCTCGACCAGGTCAACGCTGGCATCGACGTACAGCACGTCGATGCCTTCCTCTGCATGATCGCCGACCGCTACCCAGAGCTTGTTCGGCGGCGCTTCCTGTCCCAGGTCATGTACTGGCAACACCGCAACAAGCTGAGCGAAGAGGAGGCTGCGGACTCCAGCACAGACAGCCTTGACAAGGCGGGGGCTGGACGATTCGCATTTCTACTCAGAACCGACGAGCGCTTCCGGATCTGGTGACCACGCGGCTCCAGGCTCCAAGCCGCCAAGAGTCAGGTCGGTCGACCAGCACCAGCCCCCGCTGGGACTCCTTGGCACCGCTTCGAGTTCCTCGCTTCGCCTCTATCAGGTCACCCAGACCCGCGTTGAAGTACAGCCGCTGCTGGCGACCACCGATCATCCTGATTCCGACAGCGCCCCCGCGACGTGGCAAGGACTGGCCGCGCTCCTCCGCCAGACAGCCACAAGCCCGCACGACAGCCCGCCGAGAACCGGCGCCGCGCCGCGGCCTGCCGGCGAGGAGGAGGCGGCCCGCAAAAAGCACGACGATGCGGCGGGCAAGCTGCGCCGCGACGTTGAACGCGCCTACCAGCACTACGCCTACCTGGTCCGTGCCGGAGAACTATACGTCGAGTTCAAACGGTTCGATGACGACAGCCGGACCGCGCTCAATGGCGCACATGTATGGACTGCTCTCCTTGAGGCGGGTCGGGCGGCGCCGCCCGCGGCGCTGTCCGCCGGCTACCTGGCCGCACTCCTCGACGGCTTCGACCGCGCGCTGACCCCGCGCGAGGTCGTGCAATCGTTCTATAAGAACCCGTCATTCCCGCTGGTCACCTCCACGGACGAGATCCGCCGCGTCCTGTTCGAGCTGCTGACCGCCGGCTGGGAGCTCATCGACGCGGACGGCAACCCTGTGGGGCTCGTAAAGCCGGTTCGGCTATGCTGCCTGCGAATACTCGTTGATCAACCCGCCGAGGATCGGGCGCGTCGGATCCTGGCGGCGGTCAAG
>NZ_JAEVHJ010000494.1:0-3308 GCF_016802855.1 Micromonospora sp. ATA51
GGGACGGGGAATCCGGCGGCGCCTGGGGGGAGACAGGAGTGCTGCCATGGAAAGTCGCGCCAAGGCCATGGGCCACGCGATCCACCCCACCCTGATCGTGTTCCCGCTGGGCCTGCTCGCCACCTCGGTCATCTTCGACATCCTGTACCTGATCACCGACCGGCCGGGGTTCCAGATCTCCGCCGCGTACACGATCGGCGCCGGCATCGTCGGCGGCCTGGTCGCCGCCGTGTTCGGCCTGATCGACTGGCGGGCCATCCCCACCGGCACCCGGGCCAAGCGGGTCGGCACGGCGCACGGCCTGGGCAACGTGGTGGTCCTGCTGCTGTTCGCGGTGAGCTGGCTGCTGCGCCGCGCCGCCGACAACTGGGACCCGAACGCGCTGGCGCTGATCTGCAGCTTCGCCGGGGTCCTGCTCGCCGGGGTGACCGGCTGGCTCGGCGGTGAACTGGTCGAGCGGCTGGGGATGAGCGTGAGCGACGAGGCGGGCGTCAACGCGCCGAGTTCGCTGTCGCGCCGGTCCACCGGCCGGCCCCGCGCCCGCGGCGTCTGACCGGCCTACCGAGGAGTCCGGGCGCGCAGGGCGCGGATGAACCAGTCGAGCGCCGGCGCCAGGCTGTCCGGGGCCGTCCAGCCGTTGATCACCGAGAGCAGCCGGAGGTACCGCTCCCGGCGCGGGTCGTTCGCGGTCTCCAGCAGGCTCGACAACCGGCGCCGCAGGTCGACGTCGTCGGGGCGACCGGAGAGCCGCGCGTACCGCGCCGTGACCGCCGCGACGACCGGATCGGCCTCGGGCGAGGCCGGATCGAGGCCGGCCGCCAGGGCGGGGCCGGCCAGGTCACGGACGAGCGCGGCGGCGTCGCGGCGCACGACCGGATCGTCACTCCGGGCGCGCTCGGCCGCGTGCTGCTCGGCCATCCGGCGCAGGCTCGCGCGGAAGTCCGGGTCCCGGGACAGTTCGGCCAGCTCCACCCACGCCTCGACCTGCTCCGCCCCGGGTTCGTCGGCAGTTCGGGGGTCATCGAACGCCTGATCCCGACGAATCCCGGGTCGCCGCCAGGCCGCCGAAGACGGTGTCGAGGAACTCGCCGACGAGACGGCGGCGTTCCTCCTCGGAGAGCTTGACCAACTGATGCATGAGCTCCATCTCCTCGGGGGTCGACCCGCGCCTGGCCACGGCCGTGAGCACCGCGCGCCGCAGCCGCAGCATGCGGATCTGCACCGCCAGCGCCTCGGCGTGCGCCGCGGCGACCTCGGGAAGCGTCACCTCCCGGTCCACGACCTTCCGGATGGTGGTCAGGTCCAGTCCCAGGTCGCGCAGGGTCCGCACGAGCTCCAGGCGGGCGAGGTCCTCGATGCCGTACCGGCGGTGGCCGGCCGGGCTGCGGCCGCTCGGCGGCACGATCCCGCGGTCGGAGTAGAAGCGGATGGCCTTGACCGTCAGCCCGGTCCGTCGGGCCAGCTCACCGATCGAGTAGGCAGTGTCGCCGTTCATGCCTCCACCCTCGCGTCTCCCCCTACGGGAGACGCAACCCCTCCGGTGCTGCCCGGTCCGTTCAGGGGTCTCCGCGCGCGCCGGCTGCTCAGGAGGGTGGCAGCCAGCGGTCGAGGTAGTCGACCAGCGCGGGCCAGCCGTCGGCGCCGGACCGGAACCCGACGTGGCCGTCCGGTCGGACCAGGTAGAGCGCGGCGGCGGCGGCGTCGAGGCCGAGCCGGCGAGGGCGTGTCCCTCCGCGTCGTGCAGCGCGCCGGGCTGTCGTGGGCGCCGAGGCGCTGGACCGTGAGCAGACCGCCACGGCCGCGGGACAGCTGCTCGACCGGTCCGGCGGGCCAGGTCCGACCGGGGCCGCACAGCAGCAGGTGCCAGCCGGGGGCGGCGGTGGCCCGGTGCAGGCTGGTCGGTTGCCGGTCGCCCACCACGGGCGCGTCGGGCAGCCGGTCGCCGGCCCGGGGTCCACGCCGGGGCGGGCGCGGCCCCTCCACCGACAGCGGGCTGCGCCGGTACCGGATGTCGAGCTCGGCGACGGTACGGAACACGAACGCCCGGCCGGCCCGGGCTCGCGCGGCCAGCGGGATGACGGTCGGGGCGATGCGGGTACGGGCGAACCGGACGAGCGGTTTGGTGGAGGTGGCGACGGTGAACGCCCGGTCGGTGAAGCGCAGCACCATCCGCCCGATCGGGGCGCGTTCGGGTTCGTAGGTGTCCAGCAGCCCGGCCCCGGCGCCGCCGGGCAGCGTGTGGGCGAGTTTCCAGCCGAGGTTGATGGCGTCCTGGATGCCGGTGTTCATGCCCTGGGCGCCGGCGGGGCTGTGGATGTGCGCGGCGTCGCCGGCCAGCAGGATCCGCCCGGCCCGGTAGCGCCGGGCCGCGCGGTGGTGCAGCCGGAAGTTGGTCATCCACACCGGGTCGTGCAGCCGCACTGTCCCGCCGGTGTACCCGTCGGCGAGCGCCTGCACCTGCTCGAGGGTCACCGCCGCGTCCGGTGGGGTGGGGTCGGCCGGTGGTCGCATCACCAGCAGCCGCCAGCCGGCCGGCCGGCCGAGCGGGAAGAAGAACAGCATCCCGGCGTCGGAGAGGAACACGTGGGCCGCCCCGGTGGCGAGACCGTCGGCCTCGACGTCGGCCAGCACGAACGTCTGCGGATAGGAGCTGCCCTCGAAGGCGATGTCGGCGGCGCGGCGAACGGCGCTGTGCGCGCCGTCGCAGCCGACCACGTACCGGGCGCCGACCGTCTCCTCCCGGCCGTCGCGGTGGCGCAGCCGGCAGGTCACCTGGTCGGCCGCGCTCCGCAGGTCGACCAGTTCCACGCCGCGCTCGACGCGCACGCCGGAGGTCCGCAGGTGATCGGCGAGGATGCGTTCGGTCTCGGCCTGCGAGAGGAACAGCAGGTGCGGGTAGGCGGTGTCGGGCAGGCCCAGGTCGAACATCGGCACGGTCAGCACCCGGTTCCGGGCGTGCAGGTGCAGCCGCACCGCCGGGTTGCCCTCGGCGACGAGCTGGTCGGTGACGCCGAACCGCGCCAGCACCTCCAGGGTGCGCGGCTGGATGGCCAGGGCGCGTGATTCGTGGACCCGGTCGAGGCTGCGGTCGACCAGGCGGGGCCGAACGCCGTGCGCGGCCAGTTGCGCCGCCAGGGCCAGGCCGGTGGGGCCGGCGCCGACGATCAGCACATCCACCGAGGCGGTCATGGCCTCAACCTACGGCCCGGCCCCGGATGCGGAAAGCTCCGCCGGGGTGCGGCTGACGCCCCGGGGCCGCACCGGCGGCTCAGTACGCACCGCCCCGCCCCGCCTGCGCGGTCACCCGG
>NZ_JAEVHJ010000495.1:0-3221 GCF_016802855.1 Micromonospora sp. ATA51
GTGGGGTGGTGGGGGTGGGGTGGATCGGGTCGGGCAGACTTCGGGCTACCCCGCAGACCCTTTCTCAGGAGTGAGCCACGCCGATGTCGCTGCTCGCCAGATTCAGCCTCGCCAACCGGGGCCTGATCGCCCTCATCGCGCTGGTGACCACGGCGTTCGGGGCGTTCGCCGTACCGTCGCTGAAGCAGCAGCTGCTGCCGTCGCTGGAGTTCCCCGCCGCGTTCATCGTGGCGGCGTATCCGGGTGCCGCGCCGGAGATCGTCGAGTCCCAGGTCACCGAACCGATCGAGAACAGCCTTCAGGGCATCCCGGGGCTGGACAAGGTCACCTCCACCTCCCGCGAGGGCGCCACCACCGTCCAGGTGCAGTACGAGTTCGGCACCGACCTGGACGACGTGGTGAACAAGATGCAGACCGCGCTGAACCGGATCGACACCCAGCTCCCCGCCGGGGTGGACCCGCAGGTCATCGCCGGCAGCACGGACGACCTGCCCGCCGTGGTGGTCGCCGCCAGCGGTGGCGGCGACGAGCGGGCGCTGGCGGAGAAGCTGCGCCAGACCGTCGTACCGGAGCTGGAGGGCCTGGACGGGGTCCGCACGGTCGACGTGACCGGCACCCGCGACCAGGTCGTGCTGATCACCCCCGACCGAGCGAAGCTGGCCGCGGCCCGGCTCGCCCCCACCGCCATCGCCCAGGCGTTGAAGACCAACGGCGTGGCGGTGCCGGCCGGCGCGGTCGCCGACGGCAGCCGGTCGCTTCCCGTCCAGGTCGGCACCCCGGTCCGGACCGTCGACGACCTGCGCGGCATCGTCCTGGCCACCGCTCCCGCGGCGCCGATCCGGCTCGGCGACGTGGCCCGGTCGAGCAGCAGCTCGCCCCGGCCACCGCGATCACCCGGACCAACGGCAAGCCCAGCCTGGGCATCGCCGTCACCGCCACCCCCGACGGCAACGCCGTGGAGATCTCGCACGAGATCCGGGACCGGCTCGACGACCTGAAGGCGGCCTCCGGCGCGGACCTGACGGTCGTCTTCGACCAGGCCCCGTTCGTCGAGCGGTCCATCGAGAGCCTCACCACCGAGGGCCTGCTCGGCCTGCTGATGGCGGTCGTGGTGATCCTGGTCTTCCTGCTCTCCCTCCGCTCCACGCTGGTCACCGCGGTCTCCATCCCGCTGTCCGTGCTGGTCGCGCTGATCGCGCTCTGGGCCGGCGACTACTCGCTCAACCTGCTCACCCTCGGCGCGCTGACCATCGCCGTCGGGCGGGTGGTCGACGACTCCATCGTGGTGCTGGAGAACATCAAGCGGCACCTGGAGTACGGCGAACCGAAGCGGGACGCGATCATCGTCGCGGTCCGCGAGGTGGCCGGCGCGGTGACCGCCTCCACCCTCACCACGGTGGCCGTCTTCGCGCCGATCGCGCTGGTCGGCGGCTTCGTCGGGCAGCTCTTCGCGCCGTTCGCGATCACCGTGACGGTCGCCCTGCTGGCCTCCCTGCTGGTCTCGCTGACCGTGATCCCGGTGCTGGCGTACTGGTTCCTCAAGCCGCGCCGCGGCGGCGCGGACGACGCGGCGGCCCGGCGTGCCGCCGAGGAGAAGGAGCTGCGCAGCCCGCTGCAGCGGGGGTACCTGCCGGCGATCGGGTTCGCCACCCGGTCCCGGAAGACCCGCTGGATCACCGTGGGGCTGGGGCTGCTGGTGCTGCTCGGCACCTTCGGGCTCGCGCAGAAGCTGGAGACCAACTTCCTGGACGACTCAGGCCAGGACACCCTGAACATCACCCAGGAGCTGCCGGCCGGCACCGGGCTGGCCGGCACCGACCAGGCCGCCGCGAAGGTCGAGGCGGTGCTGGCGCGTACCGAGGGCGTCAAGACGTACCAGGTGAGCGCGGGCGGCAGCGACCAGCCGTGGGCGGGCGGCGGCGGCAACAACACCGCCACCTACTCGGTCGCGCTGGACGAGGGCACGGAGGCGGCCGAGGTCAAGCAGACTCTGCGGAAGGAGTTCGACGCCCTCGGTGCGGACGCCGGTGAGCTGAGCTTCGGCGCCGGGCAGAGCACCTCCGCCAACCAGCTCGAGGTGGTCGTGCAGGCCGCCGACCCCGAGGCGCTGACCCGGGCGGCCGAGGCCGCCCGCGACGCGATGGCCGGTACGCCGGGCGTCGAGGACGTCTCCACCAGCCTGGCCGAGCGGGTGCCCCGGATCGACGTCACCGTCGACCGGGTGGCCGCGGCCCGCGCCGGGCTGACCGAGGCGGCGGTGGGCCAGCTCGTGGCCCAGGCATACCGGGGCGCGCCGCTGGGCCAGGTCGGCCTCGACGGGGCGCAGCAGGACGTGGTGCTGAGCACCGGGGCCCGCCCGCCGATGAGCGTGGCCGAGCTGCGGGCGCTGCCCGTCGGCCCGGTCAAGCTGGACGACATCGCCGACGTGAACCAGGTGGAGGGGCCGCAGCAGGTGACCCGGATCGACGGTGAGCGCAGCGTCTCCGTCACCGGTACGGCCACCGGCTCCAACCTGGGCGCGACCACCCAGGAGCTGCAGAAGCGGCTGGACGCGCTGGACGTGCCCGGGGCGACCTTCGCCGTGGGTGGCGTCAGCGCCGACCAGAAGGAGGCCTTCGCCGACCTGGGGCTGGCCGTGCTGGCCGCGATCGCGATCGTCTTCCTGATCATGGTGGGGACGTTCCGCAGCCTGACCCAGGCGCTGATCCTGCTGATCTCCATCCCGTTCGCCGCCACCGGCGCGATCGGGCTGCTGCTGGCCACCGGGACGCCGCTGGGCGTGCCGGCGCTGATCGGCGTGCTGATGCTGGTCGGGATCGTGGTCACCAACGCGATCGTGCTGCTCGACCTGATCAACCAGTACCGGGCGCAGGGCAGGAGCGTGACCGAGGCGGTGGTCGAGGGTGGCCGGCGCCGGCTGCGCCCGATCCTGATGACCGCGGTCGCCACCATCTTCGCGCTGCTGCCGATGGCCTTCGGGCTCACCGGCGAGGGCGGCTTCATCTCGCAGCCGTTGGCCGTGGTGGTGATCGGTGGCCTGCTCAGTTCGACGCTGCTGACCCTGATCCTGGTGCCGACGCTCTACACGATGGTGGAGCGCACCAAGGAGTCGCTGCGGGAGCGGCGGGCGCGCCGCACCGGTCGCACCGCCGCCGGTGACCCGGCGCCGGCGGAGGTCCCAGCTGCCCGACGGCAGTTCCACCTCGGCGACCACCACGTAG
>NZ_JAEVHJ010000496.1:0-3166 GCF_016802855.1 Micromonospora sp. ATA51
TGGCCGACGCCGCGGCCCGGGCCGCCCTCGCGGGAACCGTGCTCACCCGGGGCCTCCGGCCGGGCGGGCCGGTGCCGGCCTGGCTGGCGGCGCTCACCGGCGAGCGCCGCGAGTTCACCGTCGACCCGGCCGGGCTGGACACCCTCCGCGCCGAGCTGGACGCCTGGCAGCGCGACGCCGCCGGCGGCCCGGTCCGGGCCAGCTTCCGCCTGGTCGAGCCGGACCCCGACGAGGTCACCGAGCCGCTGCTGGTGGTGCCGGCCGACCCCGCTGCCGTGGTGGCCGAGGAAGGCCGGTGGCGGGTGCAGTTCGGTCTGCAACCGGCCGACGAGCCGGGGCTGCTGGTCGAGGCGGGCCACGTGTGGCGCTCGCCGGGCAACCTGCCGGCGCTCGGCGCCGTGGACGACCCGCAGGAGACCCTGCTCGCCGAGCTGGGTCGGGCCAGCCGGCTCTGGCCGGAGCTGGACGACGCGCTGCGGACCGCCACGCCGGAGGGGATGGAGCTGGACGCGGAGGGGGCGCACCGCTTCCTGCGGGAGGGTGCCCCGGTGCTGCACGCGGCCGGCTTCGGGGTGCTGCTGCCGTCCTGGTGGCGGCGGCCGTCGACGCGGCTGGGCGCCCGCCTGCGGGCCCGGAGCCGGACCGCCCCGGGCACGGTCGCCGCCGCCTCCGCCGGGCTGGGGCTGGACGCGCTGGTCGACTGCCGGTGGGAGGTCGCCCTCGGCGACCAGCCGCTGACGGCCGAGGAGCTGGCCGCCCTGGCCGAGCTGAAGTCCCCACTGGTCCGGCTGCGTGGGCGCTGGGTGGAGCTGGACCCGAAGCGACTTGCCGCCGGCCTCAAGCTGCTCCGCTCGGCCGGCGAGCTGACCGTCGCCGACCTGCTCCGGCTGGGCCTCGCCGAGACCGACCGGCCGGACGAGCTGCCGGTGCTGGAGGTCAGCGCCGACGGCGCGCTCGGCGAGCTGCTCGCCGGGGCCGCGGAACGGCGGCTCACCCCGGCCGACCCCCCGCCCGGCTTCCACGGCACGCTGCGGCCGTACCAGCGGCGGGGACTGGCCTGGCTGGCCTTCCTCCAGTCGCTCGGGCTGGGCGGGATCCTCGCCGACGACATGGGGCTGGGCAAGACGGTGCAGCTGCTCGCCCTGCTGGCCGGGGACCCGCCGGAGGCCGGACCGACCCTGCTGGTCTGTCCGATGTCGCTGGTCGGCAACTGGCAGCGGGAGGCGGCCCGGTTCACGCCCGGGTTGCGCGTACACGTGCATCACGGGGCCGAGCGGGCGCGCGGGGCGGAGTTCCGGACGGCCGTGCACGACGCGGACCTGGTGCTCACCACCTACTCCGTGGCCGCGCGGGACGCGTTCGCGCTGGCCGGCATCGACTGGCACCGGGTGGTGGTGGACGAGGCGCAGGCGATCAAGAACGCCTCGACCCGGCAGGCCGAGGCCGTCCGGTCGCTGCCCGCGCGGCACCGGGTCGCGGTCACCGGTACGCCGGTGGAGAACCGGCTGGCCGACCTCTGGTCGATCATGCAGTTCGCGAACCCCGGGCTGCTCGGCCCGGCCGCCACCTTCCGGAAGAAGTTCGCCGAGCCGATCGAGCGGCACGGCGACGACGAGGTGGCCGGGCGGCTGCGCCGGATCACCGGCCCGTTCGTGCTGCGCCGGCTCAAGACCGACTCGTCGATCATCTCCGACCTGCCGGAGAAGCTGGAGATGGAGGTGCTCTGCAACCTCACCGCCGAGCAGGCCGCGCTCTACCGCGCGGTGGTCGACGACATGATGGCGAAGATCGAGTCCAGCGACGGGATGGAGCGCCGGGGGCTGGTGCTGGCCACCATGACCCGGCTCAAGCAGGTCTGCAACCACCCGGCGCAGCTGCTGCGCGACGGCTCGCCGCTGCCCGGCCGCTCCGGCAAGCTGGAGCGGCTGGAGGAGATCGTCGACGAGGTCCTCGCGGCGGGGGAGAAGGCCCTGCTCTTCACCCAGTACGCCGAGTTCGGCGGCATGCTGCGCGGGCACCTGTCGGCCCGGGCCGGCCGGGAGGTGCTCTTCCTGCACGGCGGCGTCGGCAAGGCCGACCGGGACGCGATGGTCACCCGGTTCCAGTCGTCCGACGGACCGCCGCTGTTCGTCCTGTCGCTCAAGGCCGGCGGCACCGGGCTCACCCTCACCGCGGCGAACCACGTGGTGCACGTCGACCGCTGGTGGAACCCGGCCGTCGAGGACCAGGCCACCGACCGGGCGTTCCGGATCGGCCAGCGCCGCCGCGTACAGGTCCGCAAGTTCGTCTCCGCGGGCACCGTGGAGGAGAAGGTGGCCGCCATGATCGCCGACAAGCGGAGCCTGGCGGGACGGGTGGTGGGCAGCGGCGAGCAGTGGGTCACCGAGCTCTCCACCGGGGCGCTGCGCGAGCTTTTCGCCCTCGAGTCCGGGGCGGTGGTGGAGTGACCACTCCGGAGGGGAACGCGGGCGGGCGGTTCGCCGAGTTCGGGCCGCCGCGCCGGGTGGAGGGTGGGCTGCGGGCGCGCAGCACCCGGGGCGCGATCGGACAGTCCTGGTGGTCCCGGCGGTTCCTGGAGGTGCTGGAGTCGTTCGCCCTCGGCACCCGGCTCACCCGAGGGCGAGCGTACGCGCGCCGCGGTCAGGTGCTCCGGCTGGACATCGCCCCGGGGCTGGTCACCGCCGCCGTGCAGGGCTCCCGGCCCGACCCGTACCCGGTGCGGATCGAGCTGGCGGCCCACCCGGCCGAGGTGTGGGCCCGCATCGAGGCGGAACTGGCCGGGCAGGCGTTCTTCAGCGCCCGGCTGCTCGCCGGCGACCTCCCGGCCGAGCTGGAGGAGCTGTTCGCCGCGGCGGGCGCGCCACTCTTCCCGTCCATCGTGGACGAGCTGACCCAACGCTGCGGCTGCCCCGACTTCGCGGTGCCGTGCAAGCACCTCGCGGCCACCTTCTATCTGCTCGCCGAGGCGTTCGACGCCGACCCGTTCCAACTGCTGCACTGGCGGGGCCGCAGCCGCGAAGAGCTGCTCGACCGGCTGCGTACGCTGCGCGCCGCCGCCGGCGCGACCGCCACCTCGGAGCCGGTGACCGGTGGGGCCGACGTGGCCATGGCGCGGTCCGGTCCGGCTCGCGGCGACGGGCCGGCGACGGGCGGGTCCACCCCGACG
>NZ_JAEVHJ010000497.1:0-3158 GCF_016802855.1 Micromonospora sp. ATA51
GTGCCGAAGACCGGCGCGCCGGGGGCGCGCGGCGCGGCGGCCTGGGCGGCCCAAACCGCGCCGACCATGGTGTGCTCGACCCGGGCCGCCCGGGCCAGCGCCGGCATGGTGGTGACCAGGGAGAGGCCGTCGCCCGGCCGGCGTACACGCCGCCGAGCATCGGGTCGACCAGCCGGTCGACCACCTGGTCGCCGAGGCGGTCGCGGACCAGCGCGCCGACCGCCACGTCCTCGTCCGGCCCGAGCAGCGGCCGGCCGTCGTCCCGGTCGGCGTCCGCGTCGGGTGTCGCCACCGCCGCCACCTTCGCCAGGTCTCCGGGTACGCCGACGAGCGTGCCGCCCGGGACGGGGCGGAGCCCGCCGTCCACGGCGAGCGCGGCCTGCCCGACGGTGGGGTGGACGATCGCGTCGGCCAGCCCGAGCCGGCGGACCAGGCGGACGGCGGCGGACTCCGCGCCGGCCGGGTCGCGCATCAGGAACGACTCCGCGCCGAACTCCACAGCCTGCCCGGCCAGCTCGCCGGTGCGCAGCTTGCCGCCGAGGGCGCCGGACTGCTCGTACACGGTGATCTCGGTGCCGGCGGGGGCGCGGTCGCGCAACCGGACGGCGGCGGCCAGCCCGGTGATCCCGCCACCGACCACCGCCACCCGCCACGGTTGCCGCACGGTCATCTCGCCTGCTCGACCGGCCGCGCGGAGAGGTCGTGCACCAGCGCGACCACCCGGGTCAGCACGTCGGGGTCGGTCTCCGGCAGCACGCCGTGGCCGAGGTTGAACACGTGACCGGGGGCGGCCCGCCCCTGGTCGAGAATCCGCCGCACCTCGCCTCCACCACCGGCCAGGGGGCGAGCAGCACGCACGGGTCGAGGTTGCCCTGGACGGCCTTGTCCGGGCCGATCCGGCGGGTCGCGGCGTCGAGCGGGGTACGCCAGTCCACGCCGACCACGTCCGCGCCGGCCTCGCCCATCGCGCCGAGCAGTTCGCCGGTGCCCACCCCGAAGTGGATCCGCGGCACGCCCGCGTCGGCCAGCCCGGTGAGCACGGCCGTCGAGTGCGGCAGCACGTAGCGGCGGTAGTCGGCCTCCGACAGCGCGCCGGCCCACGAGTCGAACAGCTGCACCGCGGAGACCCCGGCGTCGACCTGCACCCGGAGGAAGGTGAGGGTCACCTCGGCCAGCCGGGCGCAGAGGGCGTGCCAGAGCTCCGGCTCGCCGTACATCAGGGCCTTGGTCCTGGCGTGGGTCCGCGACGGGCCGCCCTCGACCAGGTAGCTGGCCAGGGTGAACGGGGCGCCGGCGAAACCGATCAGCGGGGTGTCGCCCAGCTCCGTGACCAGCAGCCGGACCGCCTCGTCCACGTAGGACACGTCGTCGCGGTTGATCGGGCGGATCCGCTCGACGTCCTCGGCGGTGCGCACCGGCTCGGCGACGACCGGGCCGGTGCCCGGCACGATGTCCAGGTCGACCCCGGCCGCGGCCACCGGGACGACGATGTCGCTGAACAGGATCGCCGCGTCCACCCCGTGCCGGCGGACCGGCTGGAGGGTGATCTCGGCGACCAGCTCCGGGCGGCGGCAGGACTCCAGCATCGCCACGCTGGCCCGGATCTCGCGGTACTCCGGCAGCGACCGGCCGGCCTGGCGCATGAACCAGACCGGGGTGTGCGGGCCGGGTTCACGGCGGCAGGCCCGGACGAAGGGGGAGTCGGCCGGCCCGCCGCGGCGGGGTTCTCCGTCTCGGGCGGCAGTGCCCGTGGTGTCGGTGGTCATCGCGGCAATCGTGCCACGGCACCGGGTGCGGCCAGCGGGCACCGCCGCCTTTTGTGACGAGGCCCGCGACGCCGGTTCGGGCCCACCAGGATCGCCGGTCCCGCGCCCCGATGATCGTGACCGCCGCCCTCGGCGCGCCGTCCCGACGAGCGGGCGGGCGGCGGAATAGGCTGCCGGCATGGCCCCCCCGATCGCGCTCCCGGAAACCTTCGCCCGCGCGGTCGCCGGACTGCGGTCGGTCACTCCCCGGCCGGAGATCGTGCTGGAGGAGGTCGGGGCGCCCCGGCGGCTGGCCCCGTACGCGTTCGCGCTCTCCGCCGCGGTGCTGCGCGACGGCGACGAGGTGGCCACCGGGCGGTTGATCCTGCTGCACGACCCGGCCGGCCACGAGGCGTGGCAGGGCACCCTGCGGCTGGTCACCTACGTGACGCCGAGCTGGAGGTGGATCTCGCCGCCGATCCGCTGCTGCCCGGGGTGGGCTGGACGTGGCTGACCGACGCGCTGGACGCGCAGCACGCCCGGCACCGGGCGATCGGCGGCACGGTCACCCAGACCCTGTCGACCCGGTTCGGGGAGCTGGCCGGGCCGCCCGCGGCCGGCGACATCGAGATCCGCGCCTCCTGGACACCGCTCGGCGTCGACCTGGCCGCGCACCTGCTCGGCTGGTGCGCCCTGTTGGCCTCGACCGCCGGCCTCCCGCCACCCGGCGTGACGGCGCTGCCGTCCCGCCGCCCCGCCGGCGCCGCCTGACTCCCCCCGGAACCCCGGGGTCGATCATGGAGTTGCGGCGCCCCGGTCGTGGCGCTCCGCCGCTTCCGGCGGGTGGCCACCACCCCATGATCGACACCCGGTACGGGGGTCAGAGGTAGTTCTCGGCCTCGTCGCAGACCTTGTCCAGGCCCTTGCTGGCCTTGTCGAAGGCGGCCCGGTTGCCGGCCGACGCCGCGGCCATCGCCTGGGTCAGCTTGTCCAGGCAGGTGGCGATGACCTTCTTCTGCCGGGCCTGCTCGTCCCGGTCGTTCTTGGTCCCGGTCAGGTCCTGCTCGGTGTCGGCCAGCTTGTCCCGCACGGACTGGAGGTCGGTCTTGAGCTTCTCCATCTCCTGCTTGTTCGCCGCGATGGTGCCGTCCCGCTCGCTGACCTGGGCGGTGAGCTTCTTCTCGGTACGGTCCAGCTCGCCGCTCTTGGTGACGAACAGGCCGGTCATCACGCCGCCGAGGACGAAGAGCAGCCCCGCGACGACGGCGAGGATCAGCGTGGCGCGGCCCTTGCCGGCACCCCCGGCGGGGGCGCCGTAGGGCGGGGCCGAGCCGGGCGGGGCGGACATCGGCTGGCCGAAGCCCGGCCCGGAGACCGGCGGGGCGGACATCGGCGGCGCCGAGAACGGCTGCG
>NZ_JAEVHJ010000498.1:0-3135 GCF_016802855.1 Micromonospora sp. ATA51
CCGCGACCGCGCCGATCGCGGCCAGCGCGGCCGGGAAGACGCGGTATCCGCCGGACCGGGCCGCGGTGACGTACTGCTCGACCAGCGGCCGGCCGGCGAACGCCGCGGCGGTGCCGAGCAGCAGCCCGAGCGCCGCCCCGCCGGCGCCGAGCACCACTCCGTCGGCCAGCACCACCCGGCGCAGGTGCACGTCGGTCCCCGCCGGCCACCGCGACCAGCGCGAGGTCCCGGCGCCGCCGCCGTACGCCGACCGCGAAGGCCGGCCCGACCAGCAGCACCACCTCCAGCAGACCGAGGCCGCCGACCAGCACCGCGTTGCCCGTGTCCGCCGCGTCCGGCAGCGGCGTGCCGTCGCCGGCGGCGTCGTCCCGGCCGGGAACGGCGGTGCGGGCGGTCACCGTCACGCCCCGCGCGTTCAGCCGGTCCACCAGCGCCGGGTCCAGCCGCCCGGGCACGTCCACCAGCCAGCTCTCGTCCGCCGGGGCGACCGGCCCGGCCGGCGCCTCCGGGCGCACCGCGACCACCTCGCGCAGGTTGTCCGGGAACTCCACCACCCCGACGACCCGGTACGGCCCGCCGCCGTCCGCGGTGCGGACCGTGCCGCCGAGCGGCACCCCCAGGCGGCGCAGGGCCCGCTGGCTGACCGCGATCTCGGTGGGCTCGGCCGGCGGCCGGCCGGCGCGCAGCCTGGCCAGCGGCCGGGCGACCGGATCGGTCAGGTCCAGGCTCCGCGCGTCGAACGACACGTTCCGGTCGTCGATCCGTACCTCGAACGGCACCCACCAGCGGACCCGGCTGACCCGGCTGCCGCGGGCAGCAGCGCGGTGATCTCGGCGGCGGCCACCGGACGGGTACGCGGCACCGACTCGCCCTGGGCCGGCCAGGAACTTTCCCCCCAGGCGTCCTGGACCAGCGCGTTCTCGGCCGACCAGCGCAGCTCCGCGTCGGCGCCCCCGAGCCGCCGGTCCAGCTGTTCCGCCCGGGTCAGCTCCGCCATGTCCCAGCTCACCGCGGTGAAGCTGAGCGCCAGCACCGGCAGCGTGATCATCGCCAGCACCAGCGCGGTACGACCACGGGCCCGCCGTGCCTCCCGCCGCGCGATGCGCAGCGCCACCAGCCACGAGCCGACCGCCCCGGCGAACCGGCCCCGACTCACCGCCCGCTGCCGGTCAGCAGCTGCTCGACGCCGACCAGCGGCGCCGTCGAGTCGACCAGCACCCCGTCCCGGAGGAAGACCACCCGGTCCGCCCAGCCGGCGTGCCGCGCCTCGTGGGTGACCAGCACCCCCGCCGCGCCGGCGTCCACCCGGCGGCGCAGCAGGTGCAGCACCGCCTCCCCGGCCTGCGAGTCGAGCGCACCGGTCGGCTCGTCGGCGAGCACCAGCCGGCGCTCGCCCACCAGGGCCCGGGCGATCGCCACCCGCTGCTGCTGGCCACCGGACATCTGGTCCGGGAAGCGGTCGCCCAGCCCGGTCAGGTCCACCTCGGCCAGCGCGGCCAGGGCCAGCCTGCGGGCCTGCCGGACGCCCGTCCCGTCGAGTTCCAGCGGCAGCGCGACGTTCTCCGCCGCGGTGAGGCTGCCGAGCAGGTTGAGATCCTGGAAGACGTAGCCGACCCGCCGCCGCCGCAGCCGGGCCAGCTCCCGGCGGTCCAGCCGGCCGAGCGTCGCCCCCTCGACCAGCACCTCGCCGGTGGTGGGGCGGTCCAGCCCGCCGGCGAGCGAGAGCAGGGTGGACTTGCCGGAGCCGGAGGGGCCCATCACGGCGACCAGCTCACCGGGGCGGACCGTGAGGCTGACCCCGCGCAGCGCGTGCACGGCGGCCTCCCCGGCGCCGTGGGTCCGGTACACGTCCCGCAGCTCCAGCACCGCGCCCGCTTCGCTCACCGGACCGTCTCCGTTCGCGACTGCGGGGCTCGCAGGCCCGGCTCGCTCCTCGCGCTCACGGTGCTGGTCCCTGTTCGCGACTGCGGGGCTCGCAGGCCCGGCTCGCTCCTCGCGCTCACCGGCGGACCTCCTGGTCGGTGCGGTCCACCGCCCCGGCGTCGGGCGCCGGCGGACGGGACGGCGCGGGGCGGTAGCGGATCAGGCTCGTCTCGCAGTGGTCGAGCCAGCGGATCTCCGCCTCGGCCTGGAAGACCATCGCGTCCAGCACCAGCCGCCAGGGCAGGTCCTCCGGCTTGTCGCTGGCGTACTTCAGCCGGGTCAACTCCTGCAACGCGCGCATGGTGGCGCTGCGCTGGGTCTGCACCACCGCGCGGACGTCCACGCCCGGGTTGGTCAGCGCCAGGGCCAGCTTGATCGCCAGTTCGTCCCGGGGCCGGTCGGTGCGGCTGATCGGGGTGGCGAACCAGAGCGCCAGGTCCGCCCGCCCGGCGTCGGTGATCTCGTACGGCCGCTGCCCACCCTCGTGCTCCGGCAGCGGCGGACCAGGCCGTCCCGCTCCAGCCGGGAGAGGGTGGTGTAGACCTGCCCGATGTTCAGCGGCCAGGTCGAGCCGGTCGACTCCTCGAAGGCGGCGCGCAGCTGGTAGCCGTACATCTGGCCGCGTTCGAGCAGGGCGAGCAGCCCGTGACGGATGGACATGGAAACGGAGTATGCATACCTGGTATGCGACCCGCAACCGGAACGCCCGCACCGTGAGCTGGGGCTCCGCTCAGACCGGGCGGCCGGGGAAGGGGACGGTGAGCGGGGTCACCCCGGCCGTCCGCCGCCACCGGGTGGCGCGCAGCGCGCAGTCGGTCAGCGCGGCCAGCGCGCGGTTCCGGTCGGTGCCCGTCGTGTGCGGCAGGGCGGCCCGCCAGAACCCGGCCGTCCGCTCCTCGACCTCGACGGCCAGCTTGAGCGCGCTCGCCCGGTCGGTCACCGGGTAGGGCAGGGCGTACCCGGCCCGGTCGGCGGGGACCTGACCGCCGCCGGAGCTGAGCTGGAGGATCAGGGCGTCGCGGCGGGACCGGTGGGCCGCCTCGGCGGCGCGGGCGGCGGTCCGGGCGGCCTCGGCGAGGCGGACGCCGATCACGCCGTACGCCCAGATCGCCGTGGGCCGGACTGAGCGCCGACGACTTCGTTCGTCGGACGCAGCCAAGGCAGGAAACACACGGCACACTCGCTGGTGTGTCAACCTACCTGCGCGCAGAC
>NZ_JAEVHJ010000499.1:0-3108 GCF_016802855.1 Micromonospora sp. ATA51
CGGGGCGAGCCTGCGCGGCGCCTGCCTGATCGGCGCCGACCTCGCGCGGCGTGGACCTCGGCGCGGCCGACCTGACCGGCGCGGACCTGCGCGGGGCCGACCTGCGCGGGGCCGACCTGAGCCGCTGCCTCTTCCTGCACCAGTCGCAGCTCGACGCGGCCCGCGGCGATCACCGCACCGCGCTGCCGGCGGCGCTGCGCCGCCCCGCGCACTGGTCGCTCACGGTGACGCCGACCCGCCCCCGGACCGGACGCCCGGACACGCGCCGCCGGCGCTGACCCGATACCGCAGCCACGGGCGGTGACGTTTCGCGGCGGTGCCGTCGGGTAGCCGGAACTGCCGCCGTCATGACCACGTCGGCGGCCGGCGGCACCAGGGAGGCGACCGTGGGATATCGGGCACGGCAGGGCAAGCAACCGGTCGATCCGGCGCACGCCGAGGACGAGGCCGGTCAGGCCCGGTTGGTCCAGGTGGGGGCGGACACCGACGTCCCGGCGCCGGAGGACGGCGCACCGAAGCCGGACCTGGTCACCGAGGACGACGGCTCCGGGGTGGCCGGCGGCGCCTCGGGCAGCAGCTCGGGCGGCTCCAGCATGCCCGGGCACCCCGACGCGACCCGCTGACCGGGCCCAAGCGGACGACGTTTGCCGTCGCCGGACGCGGGCAGGAGGGCGACAATGACGAGTGAGAATTCCTTCGGCCGCGCGGCGACCGACGAACCCGACGGCGCGACCGCGTACGAGGCGTCGCTGCGACCACCGGGCGACTCCCTGCGCACCACCGACGACACCGGCGACGACTTCGCCGACCTCCCGGCCGAGGAGGCGCGACCCGCTCGGGAGACCAGCCGGGCCGGCTATGACGTCGACGCCGTCTCGGGCACCGGCGAGCTTCCCAATCCCGAGGAGTGACCCGGCGGCCGGCCGGGGCCGTCAGTCGAGGCTGATCGCGCCGGCCGGGCAGAGGTCGGCCGCCCGCCGGACCCGCTCGCCCACCTCCGGCGGCGGCGCGGTGAACCGGAGCAGGACCAACCCGTCGGCGTCGTCCTGGTCGAAGACCTCCGGCGCGGTCAGCACGCAGTTGCCGGAGCCGCAGCAGCGGTCGCGGTCCACCCGTACCCGCAGCCGCATCGGTGCGCCGCCCCCGGTCACCAGGTCACCGGCAGCTCGCCGAGGCCGTAGACGATCGAGCTGTGCCGGGTGGGCAGTCGCCCCGCCGTCGCGGTGACGCGCAGCCGGGGAAAGCGGCGGGCCAGTTCGACCAGCGCGATCCGCAGCTCCGCTCGGGCCAGGGGCTGGCCGATGCACTGGTGCACCCCGAAGCCGAACGCGAGCTGCTGCTGCGCCGCCCGGTACGGGTCGAACTCCTCGGGCCGGTCGAAGACCGCCGGGTCGCGGTTCGCGGTCGACAGCACCGCGATCACCCCCTCGCCGGCCCGGATGAGCTGCCCGCCGATCTCCACGTCCTCGGTGGCCAGCCGGGGCAGGCCGGTCCGCACGATAGTCAGGTAGCGGAGCAGCTCCTCCACCAGCGCGTCGGCGTTCCCCGGATCGTCGCGCAGGGCCGCGTACCGGGCGGGGTGGCGCAGCAGCAGCAGGGTGCTCAGCCCGATCATGTTGGCGGTCGTCTCGTGGCCGGCGATGAGCAGCAGCACCGCCATGCCGACGAGTTCGTCGACGGCCAGCTCGCCGGTGTCGACCCGGTCCCGGGCCAACCGGCTGAGCAGGTCGTCGGTGCGGTCACCGGCGGCGACCTTCGCCTCGACCAGCCGTTGCAGGTAGTCGCGCAGCTCCTGCACGTGCCGCCGGACCCGCTCGGGCGGTGCGTCCCGGTCGATCAGGGTGCGGCTGCGCTCCTGGAAGAAGTCGTGGTCGGCGTACGGGACGCCGAGCAGGTGGCAGATCACCATCGACGGCAGCGGCAGCGCGAACGTCGTCACCAGGTCGGCCGGCGGGCCGGCGTCGCGCAGGTCGTCGAGGGTCCGGTCGACGGTCTGCCGGATCAGCGGCTCGATCCGCCGGACGTTCTTGATCATGAACTCGGCGGTGAGCATCCGGCGCAGCCGGGCGTGCTCCGCCCCGTCCATCCGGATGAAGCCGCCGCGCCGGTCGCCGAGCGCCCCGGGGGCCAGCCGGCGCAGCAGCGGGAAACCGGGCCGGGTGAGGTCGGCGCTGAAGCCCGGATGGCGCAGCAGTTGCCGGACGTCGGCGTGCCGGGTCACCAGCCAGGCGGTCGCGTCGGTGGGCAGCCGGACCCGGGTGACCGGCCCGACGAAGCGGCGCGCTCCCCCGCGTCCAGCGGGACGAGCGGGTCGCGGGTCAGGTTGAGCGGTGGCCAGAGCGGCAGGTCGGTCAGGGCGGCAGGGGTCACGCGGACACCTCCGGGCGGCGACTGTCGGTAACGACATCGATCCGCTACGTTACCCATTGACGGGCTTCGACACAACCCGCCGCCTCACCGGATGGCGGCCGCCTCCGCCCGGGCCTCGGTCATGCCCCGGTTGGCCAGCGCGTCGGCCCGCTCGTTCTCCGGGTGACCGTTGTGCCCCTTCACCCAGAGCCAGGTCACGTCGTGCCGGGCGCAGGCAGCCTCCAGCCGCTGCCACAGGTCGGCGTTCTTCACCGGCTGCTTCGCGGCGGTCAGCCAACCGTTGCGCTTCCACGAGGCCAGCCAGCCGGTGATGCCGTTGCGCACGTACGTGCTGTCGGTGTGCAGCCGGACGGTGACCGGTCGGGTCAGGCTCTCCAGCGCCCGGATCGCCGCGGTCAGCTCCATCCGGTTGTTGGTGGTCGGCGTCGCCTCGCCGCCGCACAGCTCCCGCTCGTGGTCGCCCCAGCGCAGCAGCGCCCCCCAGCCACCGGGGCCGGGATTGCCGCTGCACGCCCCGTCGGTCCAGATCTCCACGACCCTGCCGGCCACCGCCTCCACCATGCCGGCAACCTACCGGGTACGCCAGCCGGCGGGACCACCCGACCCGCGTGGTGACCGGGGAGCTGTTCCTCGCGGCGCCGGCGGCGGACCTCGACGGCTGGCCCGGCTGGAGGACGCCGGCCCGGCCGCGCTGGTGGAGTACGCCGGCGCGAACCTCCCGAACTTCGACGCGGTGGC
>NZ_JAEVHJ010000500.1:0-3106 GCF_016802855.1 Micromonospora sp. ATA51
GGCCGCGCTGCGGCGCCGCGGCGCCGCGGCGGTCGGCCGGGAGCTGGCCGCGGACGGGGTCGCGCCGGCCTGGCTCCACCTCGACCTCGACGTGCTCGACCCCGGTGCGCTGCCCGCGGTGACCTATCCCGAGCCGGACGGTCTCGACTGGGACGACCTGGTCGCGCTGGTCGGACCGCTGGCCCGGTCCGAACGACTGCTCGGGCTGAGCGTGGCCGACTTCAACGCCGACGAGGACCCCGACGGGCGCCACGCCCGACACGTCGTCGAGGTCCTCTCGGCCGCTCTCGCTTCCTGACCTGCCGGTCAGCGACGACGGTGGCGCATGCCCAGCCGGAGCAGGATGAACCGCAGCGCGGTGGCGGCCAGGGAGGCGCCGAGGCCCCACAGGTAGCGCAGTCCGGTGGCGAGCAGCAGGCCGGCCGCGCCCCAGCCGGGGGTCGACCCGGGTGGGCTCGGGCCGCGGACGGTCGCCGTCGGCGCGGACGGGTTCGGGCTCGGCCGCGGTGGGCTTCGGCGACGCGGCGGGGTCCGCCACGGGCGCCGCGGTGGGCGCCGGCGCGGGCTGCCCGGTCGTGGGCGCGGTCAGCAGGCTCTCTGTTCTGTCCATGCCGGCAGGCCTCGGGCGGCCCGCTGGTCCGGCACCGTGAACGACCTATGCGTCGGCTGTGGAATCCGGCAGCCACACCGTGAAGACCGTGTGGCCGGGGCGGCTGGCCACGTCGACCCGGCGTGGTGGGCCTCCACCACGGCGGCCACGATGGCCAGGCCGAGGCCGGTGCTGCCGTGCGCCCGGGACCGGGAGCTGTCCCCGCGGGCGAACCGCTCGAAGACCTCGTCCTGCAGGTCGGGTGGGATGCCCGGCCCGTCGTCGGCGACGCTCACCTCGACCCCACCGGCGACCGGGGCCAGCCGGGTGGTCACGGTCGTGCCGAACGGGGTGTGCACCCGCGCGTTGGCGAGCAGGTTCGCCACCACCTGGTGCAGCCGGGCCGCGTCCCCGGTCACGGCCATCGGCTCGTCGGGCAGGTCGAGCTGCCAGCGGTGCTCCGGGCCGGCCACGTGCGCGTCGCTGACCGCGTCGACCACCAGCGCGGTCAGGTCGACCGGTTCGGCCGCCAGGGGCCGGCCGGAGTCGAGCCGGGCCAGCAGCAGCAGGTCGTCGACGAGGCTGGTCATCCGGGTGCTCTCCGACTCGACCCGACGCAGCGCGTGGGCCACGTCCGGCGGCACCCGGTCCCGGCCGCGCCGGGCCACCTCGGCGTACCCGCGGATGGCCGCGAGGGGGGTACGCAGCTCGTGGCTGGCGTCGGCGACGAACTGGCGTACCCGCATCTCGCTGGCCTGCCGGGCGGCGAGCGCGGCGGCGACGTGGCCGAGCATCCGGTTCAGCGCGCCGCCCACCTGGCCCACCTCGGTACGCGGGTCGGTGTCGGCCGCCGGCACCCGCACCGACAGCGCCACCTCGCCCCGGTCCAGCGGCAACTCGGTGACGCGGGCGGCGGTTGCGGCGACCCGGTTCAGCGGGCGCAGGGTGGCCCGGACGATGAGCGCGCCGAGGCCGCCCGCGATGAGCAGCCCGGCGGCCACCACGCCGGCCTGGGCGACGATCATCCACATGACCGTCTCCTCCACGCCGGTCAGCGGGATGGCGACGGCGAGCACGTCCCCGTCGGGCGTCCGATGGGCCACCGCGCGATAGTCACCCCCGTCGCCGACCTCGACGGTACGGGGCCGCCCGTCGAGCGGCAGCGCGGACAGCGCGGTGACGTCGGTGGCCGGAACGGTGTCGACTGTCCCGGACTCGGTTCGGGCCGTAGCCGTGGTGACCCCGCAGGCGACCCGCATCGCGATCGAGCCGGGCCGGAAGCCACGCGGCGGCTCCGGCCGGGCTGGTTGCAGGAGTCCGGCCGTCGCGGGTCCCCGGGCTGGCGCAGCCAGGGCGGCAGGTCGCCGGTGCGCCGGTCACCCATGGTGAGCTGGTTGTCGACCTGGGCGATCAGGAAGTGCCGCAGGGCAACCGTGGTGACCCCGCCGATGCCGATGCTGACCAGGGCGAGCAGCGCCACCACGGAGAGGACCAGCCGGCGGCGCAGCGACCAGCCGGCCAGCCGCCGCCGCAGCCGCCCGCGCAGATCACTCCGCGGGCTTGAGGACATACCCCGCGCCGCGCAGCGTGTGGATCATCGGCTCACGGCCCGCGTCGATCTTCTTGCGCAGGTACGAGATGTAGAGCTCGACGACGTTGGCCTGGCCGCCGAAGTCGTAGTTCCAGACCCGGTCGAGGATCTGCGCCTTGCTCAGCACCCGGCGCGGATTGCGCATCAGGTAGCGCAGCAGCTCGAACTCGGTCGCGGTGAGGGTGACCAGATCGCCGCCCCGGCGTACCTCGTGGCTGTCCTCGTCCAGGCTGAGGTCGCCGACGGTGAGCACGGCGTCCTCCCGGGTGGCGACCGCGAAACCGGAGCGGCGCAGCAGCGCGCGCAGCCGGGCGATGACCTCCTCCAGGCTGAACGGCTTGGTGACGTAGTCGTCGCCGCCGACGGTGAGCCCGGCGATCCGCTCCTCCACCGCGTCCCGCGCGGTGAGGAAGAGCACCGGCACGGTCGGGGTCTGCTCGCGCAGCCGGCGCAGCACCTGGAAGCCGTCCAGGTCGGGCAGCATCACGTCGAGCACCACTGCGTCGGGCTGGAACTGCCGGGCCGTGCTCAGCGCCGTCATCCCGTTGACCGCGCTGCGGACCTGCCAGCCCTCGTAGCGCAGGGCCATCGAGAGCAGGTCGGTCAGTGTCGGCTCGTCGTCGACGACGAGCACCCGCACCGGTTCGCCGTCGGGGCGACGCAGCTCGATCCGACCCTGTGTGGCTTGCCCGTCCATGACCATGCCCCCATCGTGGGTCGCTGCGCTGTGCCGGGCCTGTCCCGATCCTGTGTACCAGCTGTGCGGCCCCGCCGGGTCGCCCACACGCGCGCGAGGCCCGCACCCGGCGGTGCGCCGAGGCACAGCGCGGCCACAGGTCCGACCCACCTGCCCTCCAGGCACGGCCCGCAGGCTGGCGGCATGGGACTGGACGGGAGCTGCGAGGTTCGCTGGTGGTGGCGGGACA
>NZ_JAEVHJ010000501.1:0-3077 GCF_016802855.1 Micromonospora sp. ATA51
ACACCGCGCTTCTCCCGCTCCAGCAAGCCGGCCTCGGTGAGGATACGCAGGTGGTGACTGACCGTCGGCTGCGAGAGGCCGAGCGGCGCGGTCAGGTCACAGACGCACGCCTCGCCCTCGGGGGCCGACTGGATCAGGCTGAGCAGCCGCAGCCGAGCGGGATCGGCGAGGGCCTTGAGGACCCCCGCGAGACGCTCGGCATCGGCACGTTCGATCGGCTCGCCGGCAAGCGGCGAGATCTGAGGCATGGTCATTTCAGCCAACGCAGTTCCCACGTATTCCATCCTTCCACCAGCAGCATCGATCCGCCTGCATATCAGCAGATCCGAATCGGCAAACTTTTACGCCACAAGGCCGAGGTCAGCCAACGTATAGGCCGCCCGATAAGGCAGTCCGGCGGCTCGCACCGCGTCTCCGGCACCTCGATCAACAATAACCGCCACGCCCACCACTTCGGCCCCCGCCTCGCGCAACGCCTCGACGGCGGTCAACACACTGCCACCCGTCGTCGAGGTGTCCTCCACCGCCAGGACCCGACGACCCGCGACCTCCGGCCCCTCGATCCGGCGTTGCAGACCATGCGCCTTGCCCGCCTTGCGGACCACGAACGCGTCCAGCGGGCGGTCGGTCGCGGCGGCCGCGTGCAGCATCGAGAGGGCCACCGGATCGGCCCCCAGGGTCAGCCCGCCGACCGCGTCGTACTCCCAGTCGGCGGTCAGGTCGCACAGCACCCGGCCGACCAACGGCGCCGCGCGGTGATGGAGCGTGACGCGACGCAGATCGACGTACCAGTCCGCCTCGCGACCCGAGGAGAGCACCACCCGTCCATGGACCACAGCCAGGTCGGTAATGAATTTACGCAGGTCGTCGTGGTGCCCCATGGCGATAGAGGGTACTGCGCAAGTCTGGGAGCCGTGTGCGGGGTCCACCCAGGTCAACCCAGCGGGCGACCGAAGGGTGGCGATGTCCGGCTACTCTGCGCGACCGTCCATCCGGGCCGGCGCCGCCAGGTCCCGCCAGCGGTGGCGTCGGCGGCCGGCCGGCGGTCAGCCGCGGTTCGGGTCCACCCGGCCCCGGGTGTCCCGGGAGACTCCACGCAGCAACCGCCGCGGCGCGTGCCGCAGGCCCGCCACCGCCAGCTTGTACTTCCACGTCGGAACGCTGACCGGCTTTCCTTTCCCCAGGTCACGCAGCCCTTCGGCGACCACGTCGTCCGGCTTGAGCCACAACCAGCGCGGGGTCCCGGACATGTCGATGCCGGCCCGCTCGTGATAGCCGGTGCGGGTGTAGCCGGGGCAGAGCGCCATCACCCGTACGCCGAGCGGGGCCACCGACCGACCGATCGATTCACTGAAATTCGTCACCCACGCCTTGCTGGCCGAGTACGTCGAACCCGGCATGACCACCCCGAAACCCGCAACCGAAGAGACATTTATCACTGTCCCTCGCCCCCGTTCGATCATCGGAGCGAGGACGGCGTGGGTCAGCCGCAGCACCGCCAGCACGTTGAGCCGCAGCAGCCGGGCCTCGTCCTCGACGGTCGACCGGACGAAGGGCGTGTTGAGACTGATCCCGGCGTTGTTGACCAGCAGCTCGATCGGCGGGTCGGCGGTGAGCCGGCGTTCCACCGCCGCGCAGCCGTCGTCGGTGGACAGATCGGCGGAGATCGTCTCGACGTCCCGCCCGTACCGGCCGGTCAGCTCGGCGGCCGTGGCGTCCAGCCGCCCGGCGTCCCGGGCCACCAGGACCAGGTCCCAGCCGTCGGCGGCGAGCCGGTGCGCGAAGGCGGCCCCGATGCCGGCGCTGGCGCCGGTGATCAGGGCACGTCCCGGGGTGGATGGTTCGGTGGTCATGGGCGGTCCTCGGGGGGCGGGGTCGGGCCGGCCGGCTCGGGTCCGACCGGAGGGGGTGACGGGGTCGGGCCGGCCGGCGCAGACCCGGGCAGCGGGAGCGGCGGCGTGTCCGGCGCGGGAGGCGGGACGGGCTGACCGTGGGTGGGCGCGGCCGACGGCGGGCCGTAGGTGGGCGTCGGCGGGTGGGTCGGCGGTGGCCGGCCGGTGACCAGGAGGCGGGTGGGCCCGACGGCGGCGCGTAGCCGGGCGGGGCCGGCGGCGCGGAAAGCGGGCCGTACCCGGTCGGGGGCGGGTAGCTCGACGGGGCCGGGGGCGTCGGGCCGTACGGTGGCCTGGGGCCGGCCGGGGTCGGCCGGCGGCGCAGGAAGGCGTTCGCGGCGGGCAGGGTCAGCAGCGCGGCGACCACCAGGTAGCCGAGGACCTGCGCCACGGACAGGGCCGCGTTCACCGGGATCCACCACCCGGGATAGGCGCCGCCGAGCTGGGCGAGCAGGTCCGCGGTGACCTGGTGGCCGGCGCCCAACCGCAGCGGCGCGGCCCGCTGGCCGACCAGTACGGCCAAGCCGCAGCAGCCGCAGAGCAGGCCCAGCCCGCAGACCACCCAGGTGCCCACCCGGGCGCCCGGGCGACCGGCGAGCAGGCCGAGGGCGAGGCCGACCAGCACCAGGCCGACCAACACGCCGACCACGGCCGACAGCACGGTGGAGGCGCGCAGCAGCGACACCACGGCGTCGATCTCGCCGGCCCCGGCACCGGTCGCGATCGCCACCGACCGGAAGCGGTCGACGGTGCCACTCAGGACGAGCAGGCCCGCGACCGCGTACACCGCGGCGCCGACGGCCATCAGCAGCAGCACCGCCGCCGCCGCGACCACCGCCGCCGGACGACGGGGCGGCGCCTGATCGGGGTACGACACGACAGATCCCTCCGGTAGGCGTCGGCTTGCAACCGGCGGGTTCAGCTGGTGGAAGCATTCGCCTCGACGAGTTCGGTGAATATCTCGGAGGGCTTCTTCCAACCGTGGATCTTACGCGGTCGGTTGTTGATCTCGGAAGCGACCATCGCGAGGTATTTCGGGTCGGAGGTGATCGGGACGCCCTTGGGGAAGTACTCGCGCAGGATCCGGTTGGCGTTCTCGTTGCTGCCACGTTGCCAGGGTGAGTGCGGGCGGGCGAAGTAGACCGGCAGTCCGGCGGCGGTGATCCGGGCGTGTCCGGCCATCTC
>NZ_JAEVHJ010000502.1:0-3045 GCF_016802855.1 Micromonospora sp. ATA51
CGGGCGGGCGCCACCGCCTCGGCTGGCGCCACCGCGCCGGCGGGCGTCAACCGGCCGTCGGGCAGGACCCGGCCGTCGGGCAGGACCCGGTTGGTGGGCGGGACCGGCCGTCGGGCAGGACTCGGCCGGTGGGCGAGACCCGGCCGGCAGGAAGCGTCGGGTCGGCGGGGACGACCGGGACGGCAGGCGTCACCCGGCCGGCCGGCGCGACGGGGCCGGCCGACGGGACCGGGACGGCGGCGGGATGCGGGCCGGTGACGGTCAGCGTGACCCGGGAGCGGGCGTGCCGGACGGCGTTCTCCACCAGGTTGACGACGATCCGCCGCAGCTCGTCCGGCTCCCCCTCGGTCCACAGCGGCGCGGTCGGCGGCACCAGCTCCACCGGCGGGGACGGGTGTCGAGCGGCGACCGCGCGCAGCAGCTCCCCCAGCTCCACCGGGCCGACCGTTTGGCGCACCGGGTCGTCCCCCCTGCTCGACGCCTCGTCCAGCCGGGCCAGCAGCAGCAGGTCGTCGACGAGCCGGGCCAGCCGCTCGGTGTCGGCGAGCAGGCTCTCCGCCACCGCCGGCCAGTCCGTCCGGTCCGCCAGCCGCCGGGCCACCTCCAGCTCCGTACGCATGGTGGTCAGCGGGCTGCGCAGCTCGTGCGCGGCGTCGGCGACGAACGCCCGCTGCCGGTCCCGGGCCGACTCCAGCCGGTCCAGCATGTCGTTGAGGGTGACCGCCAACCGGTGGATCTCGTCCCGGCCCTCCGGTACGGGCAGCCGGCCCGGCCCGGCCCGCCCGGTGATCTCGGCCGCGCCGCTGCGCAGCGCCTCCACCGGGCGCAGCGTCGCGCCGACCACCCGCCAGGCGACCACGGCCAACCCGGCCACCAGCAGCGGGAAGCCGACCAGCAGCAGGGTGCGTACGACGTCCAGGCTGTGCCGCACGTCCGCCATCGACTTGCCGACCACCACGGTGAGCGGTTCCCCCGGGCCGCCGGCCGGCACGGTCACCACCCGGACCGGGCCGGCGAGGCCGAGCCGCTGCCCGCCGACCACCAGCCGCTGCCGGGTACCCGGTTCGAGCTGGTCCGGTCGGAGCATCGGGGTGAGCCGGTCGGCGTCGATCGAGGCGGCGCGGACCCGGCCCTGGGCGTCGAGCACCTGCACCCGGAGCTGACCGCCGGCCACCGGCAGCGGGTCGGGCAGGACGTCCTCGTCGGCGAGCAGCGCGACCGCGTCCGCCGTCCGCAGCGCCTCCGCGTCGACCGTGCGCTGCAGCGTCCAGCCGAGCGCGCCGAGCAGCAGCGCCCCGCCCAGCGCCAGACCCGCGGTCAGCCCGAGCACCCCGATCGCGATCAGCCGCACCCGCAGGCCGAGACCGGACAGCAGCCGGTGCGGGCGGCTCATGTGGCGAGCCGGTAGCCGGCGCCCCGGACCGTCTCCAGGCGCTCCCGGCCGATCTTGCGGCGCAGGTAGCCGACGTAGACCTCGACGGCGTTCGGCGCGGTCTCCAGGCTGGCGTCCCAGACGTGGTCGAGCAGCTCGGTCTTGGAGACCACCTCGCCGGGACGGCGCATCAGGTAGTCGAGCAGCGCGTACTCGCGGGTGGTCAGGGCGACCTCGGCGTCGGCCCGGGTCACCCGGCGCCGCGCCGGGTCCAGTCGCAGGTCGCCCACCGCCAGCACGGCGGGACGTTCCGGCGCGCCCCGGCGCAGCAGCGCCCGGAGCCGGGCCAGCAGGACGACGTACGAGAAGGGCTTGGTCAGGTAGTCGTCGGCGCCGCAGTCCAGCCCGTCGGCCTGGTCGTACTCGCCGTCCTTGGCCGAGAGCATCAGCACCGGCAGCCAGCGCTCCTCGGCCCGTAGTCGGCGGACCACCTCGTACCCGGAGAGGCCGGGCAGCATCACGTCCAGGATCATCGCGTCGTAGTCGCCGTGCCGGGCGGCGTCCAGGCCGGCGGGGCCGGTGGGCGCCACGTCCACCGCGAAGCCCTCCGCCTGCAGGCCCCGCTGCAACGCGGCCGCCAGCCGCGACTCGTCCTCCACCACCAGCAACCGCACGCTCCCAAGAGTGCCACCCGGATGACACCCGTACGGGTTGTCCTCAGCACGCTCACAGCCACCGGGGTGCAGCATGGCAGTCAGGAGGTAGCCACCATGTCCGTACTGAAGAACCGCGCCGTGCTGCGCTGGCTGGTCCCGGTGACCGCGGGGGTCGCCGTGATCGGTGGCGGAGCGGCCGTCGGCACGTTCGCCGCCGACGCCGACCCGGCGCTGCCGCCGCGCACCGCGGCCCAGCTCCTGGTCGACCTGCAGACGTCCCGCCTCGACGGGCTCTCCGGCACCGTGGTGCAGCGGGCCGACCTGGGCCTGCCCGCGCTGGCCAACCTCGCCGGCCTGGCCGGCGGGAACGAGCTGACCACCCTGCTGACCGGAACCCACACCCTGCGGGTCTGGTACTCCGGCGAGGAGCGGCAGCGGATCGCGCTGCTCGACACCCTCGGCGAACGGGACCTGATCCGCGACGGCCGGGACGTCTGGTCCTGGGACAGCCGGACCAACAGCGCCACGCACCGCGTCCTGCCGCAGGACCGCACCGCGCCGGCCTCCCTGCCGGCCACCCCGGCGGAGGCCGCCGACCAGGCGCTCGCGGCGGTCGACCCGACCACCGCGGTCACCGTCGGCCGGTCCGCCCGGGTCGCCGGCCGCGACGCGTACGAGCTGGTGCTCACCCCGCGCGACGCCGACTCCCTGGTACATCAGGTGCGGATCGCCCTCGACGCGAAGGAGCACGTGCCGCTGCGGTTCGAGGTGCTCGCCGACGGCGCCGACAAGCCGGCCTTCGAGGTCGCGTTCACCCAGATCGACTTCAACCGGCCGGAGGCGGACCAGTTCCGGTTCAACCCGCCGCCGGGGGTGACCGTGAAGGAGGAGCCGGCCGACAAGGCGCTGCAGGGTGGGAAGGCCGCGCCGGACGGCAGGACCGGCCACCGGCCGGACGGCACGGACGTGCGTACCGTCGGCACGGGCTGGACCACGGTGCTGGTCGCGCGGCTCGAC
>NZ_JAEVHJ010000503.1:0-3037 GCF_016802855.1 Micromonospora sp. ATA51
ACCCACCCCGAAGCAGACCCGACCTGCAACGGTCAAGACCTCACGCCTGCTGCCCTTGCGACGGCAGGTTCCCGCCCCGGCAGAATCCCCATCGGGATCTTCCGGTCAGCGTCCGGCGGGACGGACACCCCAGGAGACCAACCCGAAAGGGCCGGTCAGCCAGGTGCCGCACACGGTTCCCACCACCACCCCGCGACGCCCTCACCGGGTCCGCGGGGCAGCCCTCGGCCACGGCTTCCACCGCCACGTGCACGCCACCCCGATCACCGACCGGGACGGTAGCGCCAGCCGGATGCCCGGCTCGCCGAGGATCGCATAGGGAACCAGAGACGCTGTACAGGCGGTCGGAACTGACCGCCGTGGAGTGATCGGGTTGGGAGGAAGGGGAACGGCTGATGCGGGTCCTGACGTGGAACCTGTGGGGCCGTTACGGACCGTGGCAGCGCCGTCGGGAGGCGATCGCGGCGACGCTGACCGAGGTGGGCCCGGACGTGTGCGGGCTGCAGGAGGTGTGGGGCACCCACGGGCAGAACCTGGCCGCCGACCTCGCCGAGCGGCTGGGCATGCACTGGTGCTGGGCGATCGCGGGCCAGACGAGCGCCGGGCACGACGACGACCTGTTCATCGGCAACGCGATACTCAGCCGTTGGCCCATCGCCGGGCACACCGAGGTACCCCTGCCCACCGGCGATCCCGGCGAGGGCAGGGTGGCCCTGCACGGGCGGATCGATACGCCGCACGGTGCCCTGCCGATGTTCACCACCCATCTGACCTACCGGCCCGGCGGCTCACAGGTGCGCCTGCCCCAGGTCCGGCGGCTGGCCACGTTGGTCGCCGAGGAGGCGGCGGACTGCGCCTACCCGCCGGTGGTCACCGGCGATCTCAATGCGGAGCCCGACTCCGACGAACTGCGACTGCTCGGCGGGTTGCTCACCGCTCCCGCGGTCCCGGGGCTGGTGCTCGTCGACGCCTGGCGCTACGCCGACCCGGCCGACCCCGGCTTCACCTGGGACCGCCGCAACGGCTACCAGGCCGACACGGTGCTCCCCGACTCACGTATCGACTACGTCCTGGTCGGCCTGCCCCGGGATGGGCGCGGGCGGGTGCGATCCGCCCGCCTCGCCGGCACCAGCCCCGTCGACGAGGTGTGGCCATCGGATCACTTCGCCGTCGTCACCGACCTTCAGTCGTAGCAGCTCCGAGGCCGCGCAGGTCCGCTGCGGATTGCCTCACTCGTTGCGGGCCGTCTCCGGACCGGTGATCCGCCGCAGCAGCGGCAGCGTCGAGGCGACGATGCCCAGCGACACCGCGAGCCCGCCGCCGACCATGAGGTAGAACGACAGGTCCGGCGCTCGCAGCGGGTAGCCGAGCTGCGCCCGCAGGAACAGATGCGCGGCCAGGAATCCCAGCCCGGTCGCCACCGTCGCGACGAGCAGCAGGGGCACGACGGTTTCCAGCGCGACCACCCGACGCAGGGTGTGTAGCTGCACCCCGGTGAGCCGCAGCATGCTGAACGGTCGCTTCCGGTCGCTCAGCCCGCCGGCCACGCTCACCGCCAGGCTGCAGCCGGCGATCGGCAGGCTGGCCAGTATGATCACGTTGGCCAGTTGCTGGAACTGCCTCAGTTGCCGCGCGGAGTTCGCCTCCCACTCGCCGACGCTGATCGGAAAGCGACCCAGGGGGAACGCGTCGACCAGCAAGGTGCGGGCCCGCTCGAACGCGGAGCGGCTGGTGGTGTCGACGACCACCGACAGGATCGGTTGCCGGTCGACCTCCGCGGGGGAGATGCCGGCGGCGTCCCAGACGTACGTGTCACTGGTCAGGTCGAACGCCCGCATGCCGATGAGGTCGCTCGCCACCTGCGCGACCCGCGCGCCGGCGGGGCAGCTGCCGAACACCGCCAGGCGGTCCAGTTCGGCGCAGGTGACCAGGCCCTGCCATGCGTCCCGGTCGGGGTTGCGGTGCACCACGGTGACACTGCGGACCCCGGGGATCGCCGTGAGCCCGGCCGGAATCTGGTCCGCGGTCGGCGCGGGACCCTCCTCGGGCCAGAACGACTTCGCCAGTGAGGTGGCGGCCACCGAGTCGGTGCGCGGTTCGCCGCGGTTGGCGACGAACGTGGTGATGATGCCGGTCGCCACGCTCGTCACGAACAGCGCCACGATCAACCCACTCACGGTCCGGAACCCGGCCTTCGGATCGTCCGACAGCCGCCGCCCGGCGATGAGCGCGGCGGGGCGGCTGGCCCGCCCCGCCAGCGCCCGGGCGCCGACCATCGTCAGCCACGGCCCCGCCAGCACCAGTCCGATCAGGACCAGCAAGAACCCGGACAGGTACGCGGTGATCTGGCCGTTGGTCGTCCCGGGACGCCGGCCGATGAAGTACGTCAGCTCGGCGAGCCCGACGACCAGCGGGATGAGCCGCCAGGCGCGCGGCGGCTTCGGGGTGACACGCCGACTCACGCCCAGCGGCGAGATCTGCACCCGGCGCAGCGCCAGGCAGGACGCCACGACCGCGCCGAGCGGGATGCCCAGCCCGACCGACAGGACGTCGATGCCGGTGAGCGACAGGTCGGCGCTGAAGAAAGGTTCACCGGTGAACGGGATCGTGGCGAGTGCCGGCCGGAGCGCGAAGAACAAGCCGAACCCGGCAGCCGTACCCGCCGCGGCGGCGACTGTCGACTCCACGGCCGAGATGACCGAGATCTGCCGGGGGGTGGCGCCGATCAGCCGCATCGCGGCGAAGCGCTGCTCCCGGCGGGTCGCGGCCAGCCGGGTCGCCGTGCCGATGAAGATGAGGACCGGGAAGAGCAGCGCGGCCGCGACGACCGACAGCACGAGGGTCATGCCGTCGTGGTTGATGCCGACGTAGCAGCCGTTGCCGCAGTCGCTCGGCGAGGTGGTCATGATCTGGGTGACCTGCCGGGCCCCCAGCTGCTCTAGATGATCGATTCCAAGGGGTCAGTGGTCGTAGGCGGTCAGGGATCGCATGGTCGGTTGGCCGGTGTGCCAGTTGTGCCAGATCGCGGCGGTCAGGG
>NZ_JAEVHJ010000504.1:0-3029 GCF_016802855.1 Micromonospora sp. ATA51
CCGGACCCCGACCCCGGCCTGGTCCTCGGCTGACCCCGCCCCGCCCGCGTGGCGCCGCGGCCTCCATGATCGTCTGCGGTGCACGAGGGTGACACGCCGTCGGTGCCGCCGCTGAACCGCAGACGATCAAGGCGAACCGCTTGGCCACCCGGCAGCGAGGCGCCCAGCTGCCGCGGGGAGCGGAGCGCCGAGGCGGGGAGCTCAGAGGCGGATGCCGAGGAGGGCGTCGACGGTGTCGGCGAAGAGGGTGGGGCCCTGGGCGTCGTCGGCGACGCCGGCGAGGGCCTGCGCGGCCCACTCGTCGGCGACCGCCAGCGCGCCCGGCGTGTCCAGGTCGTCGGCAAGGCGGGCGCGTACCCCGGCCAGCAGCGTGGCCCCGGACGGCCCGGCGGGGACCGCGGCGGCCCGGCGCCAGCGCGCCAGGCGCTCCTGCGCGGTCACGAGCAGGTCCTCGGTCCAGGACCGGTCGGCGCGGTAGTGGCCGCTGATCAGGGCCAGCCGGACCGCCATCGGGTCGACCCGGTCGGCCCGCAGCCGGGAGACGAAGACCAGGTTGCCCTTGGACTTGGACATCTTCTCGCCGTCCAGGCCGATCATGCCGGCGTGCACGTAGTGGTCGGCGAAGGGCGCCTGGCCGGTCAGCCGTTCGGCGTGCGCGGCGGAGCACTCGTGGTGCGGGAAGAGCAGGTCGTTGCCGCCGCCCTGCACATCGATCCGGTCGCCGAGCAGGTTCAGCGCGATCACCGCGCACTCGATGTGCCAGCCGGGGCGGCCGGCGCCCAGCTCGCCGCCGGGCCAGGACGGCTCGCCCTCCCGGGCGCCGCGCCACAGCAGCGGGTCGAGTGGGTCCCGCTTGCCGGCCCGGTCCGGGTCGCCGCCGCGCTCCGGGAAGATCTCCAGCATCTGCTCCCGGGTCAGGTTCGACTCGTACCCGAACGCCGGGGCGGCGGAGATGTCGAAGTAGACGTCGCCGGTGCCGTCGTCGAGGCGGTATGCGGCGCCGTCCTTGAGCAGGACGAGGACCTTGTCGGCGATGTCCGGGATCGACTCGACCGCGCCGACGTAGTGCGCCGGCGGGATGATCCGCAGCGCCTCCATGTCCTCCCGGAACAGCGCGGTCTCCCGCATGGCCAGGACCTTCCAGTCCTCGCCGTCACGCTCGGCCCGCTCCAGCAGCGGATCGTCGATGTCGGTGACGTTCTGCACGTAGCGCACGGTCACGCCGGCGTCCCGCCACATCCGCTGCACCAGGTCGAACGTGATCATCGTGGCGGCGTGCCCGAGGTGGGTGGCGTCGTACGGGGTGATGCCGCAGACGTACATCGAGGCGGCGCCGTCGGGCTCGCTGGACTGGACGCCCTGCCGCGCCGAGTCGTACAACCTCAGCGGCACGCCCACACCCGGCAGCCGTGGCACCTCGTGTCCCACCCAAGACTCCATGACCGTCAGCCTAACGAGCCGCCCACCCGCCCGATGCCGCCCTGGGCGTGATCAACGCGACAACGGCTCACATCGGCGGCCAGGGCATCGCCGGCCAGTCCTCCGGCGGCTGGGGGAACCGCCCGCTCTCCCGCAGCCGGTCGACGCGGGCGGCCAGCTCGGCGACCTCGCCGATCGTCAGGTGCTCGGCCAGTTCCTCGCCGAGCGGTCCGGCGACCTGACCGGCGAGCGCGTCGAGCATCTCCACCGCGTCGGGCGGCAACTGCCGGCCGGCCCAGCCCCAGAGCACCGTGCGCAGCTTCTCCTCGATGTGGAAGCACACCCCGTGGTCCACACCGTAGATCCGGTCCTCCGGCCCGATCAGCACGTGGCCGCCCTTGCGGTCGGCGTTGTTCAGCACCGCGTCGAGGACGGCGAGGCGGGCCAGCCGAGGGTCGTCGGCGTGCGCCAGGGCGTACGCGGCGCCGTCGTCGTCGCGGGCCGCGGCGACCGGGAACCAGCGCGGCGGCAGGGCGTCCGCCGGCACGAACCCGACCAGCGGCTCGCCGTCCTCCGGCTCGTCGATCCAGAGCTGGCACGAGCCCGGACCGAACGGGCCGTCCCGCAGCACCGTCGGGGGCACCAGGTCCCAGCCGGTGGCGCGGGAGACCAGGTAGGCGGCCACCTCGCGGCCGGCGAGCGTACCGTCGGGGAAGTCCCAGAGCGGGCGCTCGCCGCGTACCGGCTTGTAGACGCAGCGGGCCGTCACCCCGTCCAGGCTGAGGATGCCGCGCAGCGTGGTGTTGGAGGCGTCGACCAGCCGCCCCTCGAGGTCGAGCTCACCGTCGATCAGCAGGCGGAGAGCGACGGCGCTGTCCTGTCGGGGCTGGAGTTCCGACGAGGTCACCGGTGATAACCGTTGTGCCGCGGACAGAGATGGCCGGCCGGGTCCAGCGGCTGACCGCAGAGCGGGCAGGGCGGGCGGCCGGCGTTGACCACGCGGCGGGCCCGCTCGATGAAGGCGCGGGTCGCCTCGGGGGTGAGCCGCACCCGCAGCCGGTCGAGGTCCTCGTCCGGCTCGTCCGGCTCCTCGTCGGCGTCCTCGTCGTCCTCCACGTCGCCCAGCTCGACCTCGGCCTCCGCCTCACCGACGGCGATCGCCTCGATCACCACGGTGGCGGTGTCCACGTCGAAGGCCAGGCCCAGGGTGCCGACCCGGAACTCCTCGTCGACCGGGGTGTCCAGCGGGTCGTTGTCGCCGGCGGCGGGGGTCGTCTCCGGCAGGTCCACGCCGAACCGGCGCTGCGCCTCGGAGAGCAGCTCCTCCAGCTTCTCGGCGAGCAGGGACACCTGGACCTTCTCCAGCGCGACGCTGACCAGCCGGCCACCGCCGCGCGCCTGGAGGAAGAACGTACGCTCCCCCGGCGGGCCGACGGTCCCGGCGACGAACCGCTCCGGCGGCTCGAAGGCGTGCACCTGGTGGGTCATACCCACGACCCTATCCGGCGGGTGGAGGCGTCGCGCACCGCACCGACGGTGGTTCCGCCCAGGGCGAAACGCCACCGGCCACGCCGCGGCGCCCCGGGCGTGGCGACGCGGCTCACCGGGCC
>NZ_JAEVHJ010000505.1:0-3008 GCF_016802855.1 Micromonospora sp. ATA51
CCGATCCGCTTGCGGGCGGCGAGGGCGTCGTCGTCGAGCAGGTCGGCGGGGATGATCCAGACGATCTCGAACTCCAGGCCGTCCGGGTCCTGCCCGTAGCCGGCCGATCCGCTTGCGGGCGGCGAGGGCGTCGTCGTCGAGCAGGTCGGCGGGGATGATCCAGACGATCTCGAACTCCAGGCCGTCCGGGTCCTGCCCGTAGAGGCTCTTGGTGGTGCCGTGGTCGGAGGTGCCGACCAGGGCGCCGGCGGCGGCCAGCCGCTCGGCGGTGGCGGCCAGCTCGTCCAGGGTGTCCAGCTCCCAGGCGAGGTGGTAGAGGCCGACGGTGGCCCGGCCGGCCTGCGAGCGGCCGGCCGCCGCGCCGATCTCGAAGAGGCCGAGGTCGTGGTCGTTGGTGGAGTCGGGCGCCTGGAGGAAGGCCGCGCCGCGGAATCCGTCCGGGGTCATCGCCACCGGACGGAAGCCCAGCACGTCGCGGTAGAAGGCGACGCTGCGCTCGAGGTTGCTGACGTAGAGGACGGCGTGGTTGAGCCGGTGGATTCCCATGGCCACCACGTTAACGCGGTTTAGTTGAGCGTTCAATCAGTGCGGCTATGATGGGCGTCATGACCCGGTGGCTGAACCCCGACGAGCAGCGCACCTGGCGGGCGTTCCTGACCGCCTCCCGGGCGCTGATGGACACCCTCGACCGCGAGCTGCAACGCGACGCGGACATGCCGCACGCGTACTACGAGATCCTGGTCCGGCTCTCCGAAGCCCCGGACGACGGCTGCGGATGAGCGACCTCGCCGAGGCCACCGGCTCCTCCCGCAGCCGCCTCTCGCACGCCGCCGCCCGCCTCGAATCGGCCGGCTGGATCCGCCGCGAGGACTGCCGACCGACCGGCGCGGGCAGCTCGCCGTCCTCACCGACACCGGCTTCGCCGCCCTGGCCGCCGCCGCCCCCGGCCACGTCGAGGGCGTACGCCGGCACCTGTTCGACGCGTTGAGCCCGGCCCAGGTCGACCAGCTCCGGCGGATCAGCGAGACCCTGGCCGACCACCTGACCGGTTCCTGACCGATTCGATCACCTCCGGGGGTTGTACTTACCGTCGCCGGGCGGCCACGATGGGGCGTGTCCTCCGGCTTCGGTGAACTGACCGTCCAGGCGCACCACCTGGTGTCCGCGGGCGACCTGGCCGGTGCCCAACGACTGCTCGCCGACGCGCTGACCGACGCCGATCCCCGCCCGGCCAACGCCTCCCCCGAGCTGGCCGACGCCGCCGGGCTCCAGGCGCGGGTGCTGGTCGCGCTCGGCGAACCGCACTCCGCCCGCGGCTGGGCCGCCTTCGCGTACGCGGCGGCCACCCGCCTCTACGGCCGCGCCGACGAACGGACGATCACCGCCGCCGCCACCCTGGCCGCCGTGCTGCACCGGGTCGGCAGCGACGCCCGGGCCGCCCGGCTCTACTCCGACGTCATCATCGAGCTGACCGCCCGCGACGGGCCCGAGTCGATGCGGGTGCTGGCCGCCCACGCCGACCTGGCCACCGTGGAGTACGCCCGGGGCCAGTGCGAGGTCGCCCGGGACCGGCTCCAGGACGCCTGGGAGCTGCACCGCGAGGTGTACGGCGACGGCCACCCCAGCGGGATCAAGATGCTGGCCAAGCTCGGCGCGATGGAACGCGACTGCGGCCGGTACAGCGCCTCGCACGAGCACCTGACGCTCGCCGAGGAGCTGTGCCGGGTGTACCTGCCGGCCGACGACCCGCTCGCCGCGCAGGTGGCCGCCCTCTCCGGGGCCGCCGCCGACCCGGACCACGTCTGCGCCGACCCGGAGCCGCCCGCCCGCCCGGCACCCGTGGCGCCCGCCGCCCGGGAGACGCCCGTCGTACCGGCCGCCCGGATGCCGCCGGCGGCCGAGGGGCCACCCGAACCACCACCGCACCACCCGCCCGAGCAGCCGCTGTATCACCCGCCCGACCGGGCGGCCCCGCACCCGACCGTGCCCACGCCACGGCTCCCACCCGAGGCCCGCGACGAGCCGTTCGGCGAGCCGACCGCCGACGACGCCTGGTGGCCGCCGGAGGAGCACCTCGACGACCTGTACCGGGCCGGGAAGAGCGCACTGCCGCCGACGGTGGTCGGCCTCACCGACGAAGAGCCGGACGGCGTACGCCGGGTCCCGCGGGCCGCCGAGCCGGAACCGCCGTCGCGGTACCTGCCGGTGCACGTGCCCCGGCCGTCCGAGCCCGAGCCGCGCGCCAACCGGTGGCTGCCGCTGGCCGCGGCCGGCGTGGTCGTGGTGCTGCTCGGGGCCGGGGCGGTGATCGCCGGAGTGTCCCGGGTGGACCGAGGACGGGACACCCCACCGTCCCCGCCGGCCACCACCGGCGCGCCGGCCAGCGGTTCACCCGCCCCGACCACCGGTACGCCCCGCGCCGCGCCGCCCGCCTCCCCCGGCACCCCGCCCGGCGCGGTACGGCTGACCGACCGGCGGGACAGCATCGCGCTGCGCTGGACGTACCCGGCGGGCGCCGAGGGGCCGGTGGTCATCGCCGGTGGCCGGGCCGGCGAGGGGCAGCACACCTTCGAGCAACTGCCCGCCGGCACCGACAGCTACATCGCCTACGGCCTCAGCCGGACCACCGACTACTGCTTCACCGTCGCGCTGGTCTGGTCCACGGACACGGTGGCCCGGGCCGAGCCGGTCTGCACCCGCCGCGGCTGACCGCTCAGCCCGCGTCCGGCTCGACCAGCGCCGGCAGCCGGACGCTCACCCGCAGGCCGGGTCCGCCGCCGGACGCGGACTCCGCAGTGGCGGCCGGCATCGGCGCGGACGGTCCGGCCTGCGCGTCGGCGTCGGCGAGTTCGACAGTGCCGCCGGCCCGCCGGACCAGCTCGCGGACGATGGCCAGCCCCAGGCCGCGCCCCCGGGCAGACCGCCGATCGCGGTCTGGTCGGTGAGCGCCATCGCGTAGTCCATGAGCTCGTCGATGACGACGAGCACCGGACGCGCGACCTCGGCGA
>NZ_JAEVHJ010000506.1:0-3005 GCF_016802855.1 Micromonospora sp. ATA51
ATCGGCCGGCTGCTGCGCAAGTGGTCCCTGGACGAGCTGCCCCAGCTGGTGAACGTGCTGCTCGGCCAGATGAGCCTGGTCGGCCCGCGCCCGCCGCTGCCCTCCGAGGTGGCCCGGTACGACGGCGACGTGGCCCGGCGGCTGCTGGTGAAGCCCGGCATGACCGGTCTCTGGCAGGTCAGCGGCCGGTCCGACCTGAGCTGGGAGGACGGCATCCGGCTCGACCTCTACTACGTGGAGAACTGGTCGCTCGCCGCCGACCTGACCATCCTCTGGAAGACGTTCGGCGCGGTGGTCAACAGCCGCGGCGCGTACTGAGCCACGGGCCCCGGCGAGTCGACGCCGGGGCCGGCGCTCCGGTCAGGGCTGCGGCCCGAGCCAGTCGAGGCAGACCACCACGGCGTCGTCCACGAGGTCGCCGGCGACGAACGCCCGCAGGTCGCCGAGCAACGACCGGACCGCGTCCAGCGGCTCCATCGGCCCGGTACGCCGCAGGAAGCGGTCCAGCGCCGTCTCGCCGTACCGGACCTGCTGCCCGGTCGCGTCGACGACGCCGTCGCTGACCACGAAGAGCCGGTCGCCGCGGCGCAGCTGGAACTTCTGCTCCCGGTAGTCCGTGCCCTCGAACATGCCCAGCGGGAACTGCTTCTCCAGGACCTGCTCGCTGACCTCGCCGTCGCGCAGCAGCACCAGGCGCGGCGATCCGGCGTCGACCACGGTGAGCAGTCCGGACGCCAGGTCCAGCTCGAGCAGCAGTGCGGAGAGGTGCTGGGCGCCCCGGTGCAGGGCGTAGATCGCCTGGTCGGCCAGGGCGGCCTGGTCGGCCAGGCCCAGCTCGGCCCGGCGGGCGTTGCGCAGCGCGTGGGTGCCCAGCGAGGTCAGCATGGCGGCGGCCACCCCCTCGCCCGAGCCGTTGATCACCGAGAGCAGGAGCCGGTGGCCGTCGTCGGACCAGTCGAAGCTGTCACCCCGCACCGCGTACGCCGGTTCGAGCTGCCCGGCCAGCCTGAACGACGGGCGGATCCGGCTGCGCCCGGGCAGCAGCTCCCACTGCATCTCGGCGGCGAGGGTGAGTCGCCGGCTGCGCCGCGCGATCAGGTAGATGTCCGTGCTGGGCGAGACGGCGGCCAGTTCGTGCCCGAGCGCGGTGGCGATCGCGTCGAGCTCATGGACGGCGGCCGGGTCGTCCGGCACCGGGGAGAGACGCAACACACCCCGTCGCTCGCCCCGCATGCCCACCGGGAACCAGCCGACCCCGTCGGCGACGATCGGCTCCTGGTGGTCGAAGCACCGCCAGGCCGGGTGGCCCGGGCTGGCGATCGGCTCGCCGCCGGCCAGCGGCAGCAGCTCCGCCAACCGGTAGTCGACCTGGTAGAGCTCCACCCGGGTGATCTGGTACGCCTCTTTGAGCTCGCCGGCCAGCCGGTCGATCAGGAGGTCGGCCGGAGCCTCGGTCAGGGTCCGGCGGGCCAGATCCTCCGGTCCGCTCATCTTTGCTCCTTTGCACAGGTCGATGCCCTGGTGGGGCGGGTAGTCTCGGGCCCACCATGGCCGAAGAAACCGGTCCCTACGGACCAGATGCGAGTATGGCCGCCGCCCTGGACGAGGCGGCGGGCACCCTGCTGGCCGTCTGGGAGGCGGCCCGGGAACGGACCACGAGCCGGCTCTCCAGCGCCCAGTTGCGTGCGGTCATGGTCGTCGAACAGCACGACGGGATCAATCTCCGCCGGCTCGCCACGCTGACGGACATGCTGCTCTCCTCGGCCAGCCGGCTCTGCGACCGGCTGGTCGCGGCCGGGATGCTGGAGCGGGAGCCGGGTCGCTTCGACCGGCGGGAGATCTCCCTGCACCTCACCCCGGAGGCGGTCCGGCTCCTCGCTGAGCTGCGCTCCGACCGCCGGCAGCGGCTGGACCGGGTCCTCACCGCGATGACTCCGGACGGGCGGGAGGCGCTGCTGCGCGGCATGCGCGAGTTCGACGAGAGCGCCCGGCGCCAGGAGCCCACGGCGGTCTCGGAGGCCGGCTGGCCGGTGGCGCAGGGGTCCCGCCGCGAAGAGCCGGCGGCGGAGTGGGCGGGCGACCCGGCCGGTGAGCCACCGGTGGCCCGGACGGCCTGATCCGCCGAGCCCCGCGGCCCGGGTCAGGCGGGCGCCAGGTGGTCGCCCTCGGTGGTCTCAGCCGCTGTGGGCCAGCCAGCCGACCGGCCGGTCCACGATCCGGCGGACCACGACGCGGCCCCGCCGACGGCCGCGGACCGCGCGCCGAGGGCCGCCGGCCGTACGGTCACCGGGGACCAGGCCGCGGTGAGCACGCGGCGGGAGAGCTCCGCGACCACCGGCGGCCGGAGCCAGGGGGCGAGCGGGGCGTACCCGCCGCCGAGTACCACGGTGTCCAGGTCCAGCAGGTTCACCACACCGGCGACGGCCACCCCGAGCGCGGTCCCGGCGTCCGCCAGCGCGGTGCGGGTGGCCGGGTCGCCGGCCGCGGCGAGTTCCGCCAGCCGGGTCGCGGCGGTGTCCGCGGGCAGGTCCGCGCCGGCCAGTCCGGCCGCGGCCAGGACGACCTCCTGTCCCGCGTACCGCTCCAGGCAGCCGCGGCCGCCGCAGCGGCAGGGCCGTCCCTCGGGATGCACGGGGATGTGACCGATCTCGCCGCTCCAGCCGCGCGCGCCCCGGTACAGCCGTCCGTCGAGGACGATCCCGGCGCCGATCCCGATCTCGCCGGAGATCTGCAGGAAGCTCGCCGACCCGGGCGGACCGGCGTGCAGCTCGCCGAGGGCGGCCAGGTTGGCCTCGTTCTCCACCACCAGCGGTGGCACCCCGTCGACCGGCTCGGTCAGCCGGTGCCCGGCGAGCAGCGCGGGCACGTCCACGTCCCGCCAGCCGAGGTTGGGGGCGAGCCGGACCAGGCCGCCGGCGTCGACCAGGCCCGGCACGGCGAGGGCCGCGCCGGCCAGGGTCAGCCCCTGCCGTGCGGCCGCGGCGCGGGCGTCGGCGGCGAGCGCG
>NZ_JAEVHJ010000507.1:0-2994 GCF_016802855.1 Micromonospora sp. ATA51
GTCGGCCAGGGCGCCGGCAGGTCGCGCCGGACCGGTCGGCCACCGCGCGGATGGCCAGGTTGAGCGCCGAGCGCTGCGCGGCGGTCGGATCCGGTACGGAGGTCGCCGCGACCAGGCTCTCGGCGGGCGCGTCGGCGTCCCCGCCCGGGAGGTGCAGCCGGCGCAGCGGGTCCGGCCGGAGTCTGCGCCAGCCCCTGACCAGCGGCCAGCCGGTGGTCCCGCCGGCCCGGTGCCGGTACGCGCCCTCGACCGCCTCCGCCACCGCCGGCACCCCGGCCGCTCCGGCCAGGGCCCGGGTGAGTTCCCGCGCCGACCCGTCCTCCGGCCCGGTACGCGGCGGCTCCACCCCGACGAGCGGTTCCAGCTCGGCCACCACGCTGTCGACGTCGCCGGCCAGCCGGCGCAGCGCCGCCTGCCGCTCGGCGACCGTACGCTCCAGCGCCCCGCGCAGCCCCACCATCCCCGCCGGGTCGACCGCGACGGTCGGCAGCAGCGGCACCCCGCCGAGCCCGTCGGCGTCGAGCAGGCGGCGCAGGTCGTCCAGGACCCGGGGCAGCTCGGCCGGGGGCAGCCGGTCGGCCTGGTTGAGCACGACCACGGTGACGTCCTTGTGCCGGTGGAACTCGCGCAGGTAGCTGGTGTGGATCACCCGGTCCGCGTACTTCTGCGGGTCGACCACCCAGACCACGAGGTCGACCAGGCCGAGCAGCCGGTCCACCTCCAGCCGGTGGGTCCGCTGCACCGAGTCGAAGTCGGGCAGGTCCAGCAGGACCAGGCCGTGCAGGGCCGACTCGTCGTCGCCGTCGAGCGCGCTCTCCCGGACGAACCGGTGCCGGGGCAGCACGCCGAGCCAGTCGAGCAGCCGGCTGGCGCCGCCCAGCGGCCCCCAGACGCAGGCGTGCGCCACGCCGGTGGTCGGCCGGCGTACGCCGACCGGCGAGAGCTCCAGCCGGGCCAGGGCGTTGAACAGGCTGGACTTGCCGCTGCCGGTGGCCCCGGCCAGGGCGACGACGGTGTGGTCGCCGGAGAGGGCGAGGCGGGTGCCGGCCCGCTCGACGACGGTGTGCGCGGCGACCAGCCGCGCGTCCGGCACCTGGCCGTCCACCGCGCGGAGGAAGCGCTGTACGCCTTCCAGCCGGGCGATCAGCTCGTCCGGGTCGACCCGGTGGTCACCCCGGAACGCCTCGCGCACCCGACCGACGATGTTGGTCATCCGTGCCGACCTTCGTTCGCGACTGCGGGGCCCGCAAGCTCACTCCTCGCGCTCACCGCGTCCCACCCATGCCGGTCGGCGGCAGCACCGGCCCGTCGGTGCGGGACAGGCCGCTGCGGTGCCGGGCCATCTCCACCTCGGCGGCGGCCCGGCGCAGGGCGGTGCCGGTCTCGGCGGCCGGGCGGGCCGCCGCCGTCCGGTCGAGGTAGCGGGCCGCCTCCTCGTCGAGCAGCGCGCCGATCCGGTCCAGCAGGTCCACCCGGGCCTTGTCGGCCAGGTTGCGCACCGCCTGGTCGCCGAAGATCGCCTGGAGCACGGCCTGCGCGGCGACCGTGGTGCCGGCGCCGGTGGCCACCTCCAGACCGGTCGGGATGAAGGCGGTCGAGGCGAAGACCCCGATCATCACGGCCAGCCCGGTGGCGTTCACCGCGTACGCGGCCGTCCGGGCCACGAAGCGGCGGTCGCCGCCCTCCTCGCGGACCAGGTCCAGCACCCCGCGCTGCCAGTCGCGGACCAGCCGCTCGGCGCGTTCGGCCAGGTCGTCGGAGGGGTGGGCGAGCGGCGGCTCGACCAGCGCGGCCCCCGCGGGATGCGCCTTCCACCCGGTGTACGCGTTCTCCGCCGCCTCCGAGGCGACCCCGCGCAACAGGGTCACCAGCTGCGACTCGATCGCGTTGCGCAGCTCCGCGGCGGGCGCCGGACGGCCGGTCATCGCCGCGACCACCCGGTCCCGGAGCCGACCGATCCGCGCCTCCAGCGTGCGGAAGAACTCACCGGTGCCGACGAACTCCTGCCAGCGGGCCAGCACCTCGCCCCGGAGCAGCCGGCCGTCCTTGAGCCCCTGCTCGACGGTCCGCTGCGCCCCCCGGTACGCGGCCCGGACCCGCTCGTCGAGCGCGTCCGCGGCGGCCACCTGCTCGTCGGCGGCGTCGGCCAGCCCGTCGACGGCGGGGTGCACGGCGGCGAGCGCCCCGTCGAGGGTCTGCCGGACCACGGCGGACCGGGTGTCGGCGTCGGCGGCGAGCCGGGAGAACCAGGCGCTGAGCGGGGCGGTGACCTTGTCGGGGAGCAGCCCCTGGCCGTCGACCCAGGTCTCCGGCAGCACGAAGAGCGGCGCGGCGCCGAGGTCCTGGGCGGCGAGCATCTCCGACAGGTGGGCGGCGATCTCGTCGGCCGCCTCCGGGGGCACCCGGTCGAGCACCATGGCGATCACCGCGCCCCGGGCCCGGGCGCTGCGGAGCAGCTCCCAGGGGACGGCGTCGGCGTACCGGGCGGCGGTCGTGACGAACAGCCAGAGGTCGGCGGCGGCCAGGAGTTGGCCGGCGAGGGCCCGGTTGGCGTCGACCACCGAGTCGATGTCGGGCGCGTCGAGGAAGGCCAGCCCGGCGGGGAGCGCGGGCGCGGTGACCAGGTGCAGGGTGCCCGGGTTCTCGCTCGGTTCGTTGGTGCGGGTGAGGCCGGGCAGCAGCTCCCCCCGCCGGAACCAGGCGGAGTCGGTCGGGTTGCAGACCAGCACCGGGGAGCGGGTGGTGGGCCGGAGCACGCCGGCGGCGCTCACCCGGGCCTGGACGAGGCTGTTGACCAGGGTCGATTTGCCGGCGCCGGTGGAGCCGCCGACCACCACCAGCAGCGGCGCGTCGAGCCGGGCCAGCCGGGGCAGCAGGTAGTCGTCGAGTTGGTCGGTGAGCCCGGCGGCGGCGTGCCGGGCCGGCTCGGCCGAGGGCAGGGCCAGCGGGAACCGGGCCGCGCCGATCGCGGCCCGCAGGCCGGCGAGCGCGGCG
>NZ_JAEVHJ010000508.1:0-2987 GCF_016802855.1 Micromonospora sp. ATA51
CGACCACCACGTCGACGACTACATCGCCCGCGCACGACTCAAAACCGCAGCCTGAAAACCTGACTCAGTTGTTCAGATTCTCGAACCCAAGGATCTAGCATCAGTTGCCATGACCGATGATCCCGCCAGCCGTCCGCCGGCCGTCCGCCAGCTGCGTCTGGTCGTGGAGGCCGACGACTACGACGCCGCGGTCGCCTTCTTCCGCGACGCGCTCGGCCTGCCCGAACAGGCCGCGTTCTCCGGCGGGGACGGTGCCCGGGTGGTGATCCTCGAGGCGGGCCGAGCCACGCTGGAGATCGCCAACCCGGCGCAGAAGCGGATGATCGACGAGGTGGAGGTCGGCCGGCAGGTCGCCCCGCGAATCCGGGTGGCGTTCGAAGTGGACCGACAGGCCGTCACCGACCGGCTGGTCGCGGCAGGCGCGTCCCAGGTGGCCCCGCCGACGGTCACCCCGTGGCAGTCGCTGAACTCCCGACTCGACGTGCCGGCGGGCCTGCACATCACCGTCTTCCAGGAGTTGCGCTCGCTGGACGAGCGGACCACCCTCGACGGCTTCGGCACCGACCGCGACGGCTGACCCCGGTCGGCCGCGGAAATGCAGGTGCGCCCGGCGGGGAGCCTGCCGATACTCGGGCGGTGTCCGTCCCCCGCACCGCCCCCGCCGACGCAGCCGCGCTCACGCCGGCGCAGTCCGCCGCCCTGCGGCACGTCCGGCAGGTCGCCCTGCGGGACCGGCCGGCCGCGCTCGCGGTCATCGCCCGGCACCTCGCCGGGTCGGGCGCCGCGTACCGGCCGGAGGACGTGATCGCCGCGGTCGCCGCGCACGGCCGGCTGACGCTCAACTTCCACCCGGACCGCCTGCTGCGCGACGGCCGCACGGTGGCGACCGCCTTGGACGAGGAGGGCGTGTACCGCAGCCAGTTCGAGACGGGCATCTCCAACGGCGGCCTGACCGCCTTCCCGGGCGGGGGCCGGGACCGCTGGGAGGAGACGCTGTTCGGCGGGGCGTACCAGAGCGGCGACGTACGCCCCGCGACCGTCCCAAGTACGGCGGCCTGAACCTGCTGGACCACCCGGACGGCGCCTGCCCGCGGTTCGGCTCCTGTCACCTGCGGCTGCGTCCCGAGGTCCTCGGCCGGACGACCCTCTGCTTCGGGGACAGCCACCTCGGCCCGAAGGATCTGGGCACCGTCGACGTCGTCGAGCCGGTGCTCGCGGCGCTGCTGGAGGCCACCGCCGGCACCGGCGTCAGCCTCGGGGTGGCGGGCATGGACAGCGCGAGGCTGCTCCGTACGCTGGTAGGCCGCCGGGAGCGGGAGTCCGCGCGGCCCGGTGCCCCCGGTCGGGCGCTCGACGACTACGTCGAGGCGCAGATCCACGGCGAGCTGAGCCTGGCGAGGGACGTCGCGGCGCTGGTCGCCGACCCGTCGTTCCGGGACACCGAGACGGGGCGGACGCTGGCCGGGATCGCCCGGCGGCACGGATTCCCGTTGCTCTGGCACACCGGCTTCGAACTGCCGGTGGACGGGATCGACCCGGAGTTCCGGGGACCGGTCATCCCACCGCTGGCCGCCCGCGTGCACGCGGAGTTCGCCGGGCCGGGGGAGCCGGTGCACGCCGCGCTGATCGGCCGGGCGGCCGCCTCGGTGGTCACGGAGCCCGGGCGCTGGGCCGACCGGGGCCCAACGGAGGTCACCCTCCAGCACCTCAAGCAGCTCTGGCACGTCCTCGTCCGGTTCGGTACGCCCGCCGCCCGCTGACCGGAGAAAGCCGCCCGCTCCGGGCCGTCGGCAGGTTCGTCCTCGCTGTCCGGAAAGGCCGCTTCATGCCCATCGCGGCCGCCGCCGACGAGCTCGTCCGACACCCCTCGTGACCTGGGCCGCAGCTTCGCCGGCACCTGGCATTTCCGGAATGACCGACACGGGTAGCTGGTTGTGTTCCCCGTACCGCCGGACCGTAAACCCTTACCGGCCGGTAGTTCCCCGAGGGGCGCTCACCCCGGAGCGCGTCGTAACGATCGAAAGGGCAACCATCGTGAAGCAGCACTTCACTCGATGGCTCCCCGCCATCGCCAAGACCAGGCAGGACTTCTCTCGACGGCTGCCCGCGATCGCGGAGGCAACGCGGAGCAAGATCGCGAACATCCCGCAGAACAAGGCCGCGCTGAGCGTCGCGGGCGTGGCCGCCATCGGCGCCCTGGCGTTCGGCCCCACCGCCATCGCCGCGCCGGTGACCGGCGGACCCCATGCGGGCGCCGTGGCCGCCATCGACCTGGCAACGGGCAAGAAGACCGAAACCGTCGTGCCCGCGCAGACCACCGGCGCCGACAAGGTGAACCAGCCGGCCTCCGAGAAGCCGAGCCGGGACAAGCTCATCCCGCACGGCGTCGAGGGCGCCCAGTCGCGGATCCCGCTCGACGACGCGCAGATCGCCAACGCCAAGGCCATCGTCAAGGCGGCCAAGGAGACCGGCGTGGGCGAGCGCGGCGCCGTCATCGGCGTGGCGACCTCGCTGCAGGAGTCGAAGCTGTACAACCTCGGTCACCTCGGTGCGTACAACGACCACGACTCGCAGGGCCTGTTCCAGCAGCGCCCGTCGTCCGGTTGGGGTTCGCCCGAGCAGATCACCGACCCGGACTACTCCGCCAAGGCGTTCTTCAACGCGCTGAAAAACGTCGGTGGGTGGCAGCAGCTGCCGCTGACCGCGGCGGCGCAGACCGTTCAGGTGTCCGCCTTCCCGTACGCCTACGCGCAGTGGGAGGAGCAGGCGGCGGACGTCGTCCAGCAGCTCTGGTGACGCTTTGCGTTTTTGGCCGGCCGGTCCCCTTCGCTGGGGGCCGGCCGGTTTCCTTTTGCTGGGTTTCGCTGCCGTCCCTTGTGGTCCTTTGTTGGTTGCGGTGGGGGGTGTGGCCCGCCGTGACCGGCTCCGGGCGGTCAGGCTTGATCCCTGCGCCGGTCACGGCGGGGCCACACCCCTGACGTGGTCCC
>NZ_JAEVHJ010000509.1:0-2965 GCF_016802855.1 Micromonospora sp. ATA51
CGCGCGCTGACCGCGATCACGGAGCGGGGCTACTGGTCCGCCTACCCCGAGTCGCCCAGCCCCCGGGTGTACGGCGAGACCGCCGCCGCCGACGGGAAGGCCGCCTTCGAGGCGTACCTGAACGCCGACTTCCCCCTCGACCAGCCGGGTGACGGCGAGACCGTCGCCACCGAGACGAGCCCGTTCGGCCTGGAGCTCAACGTCCGCTACCCGCACGCGGCGGCCGACCAGCTGGTGGGCGCCGCCACGGTGGCCCTGGCCGGCTGGCGCGACGCCGGCCCGCAGGTGCGCGTCGGGGTCTGCCTGGAGATCCTGGACCGGCTGCACAAGCACATCTTCGAACTGGCCAACGCGGTGCAGTTCACCAGCGGTCAGGCCTTCGTGATGGCGTTCCAGGCCGGCGGCGCGCACGCGCTGGACCGGGCGCTGGAGGCGGTCGCCTACGCGTACGCGGAGATGACCCGCCACCCGGGGACGGCCGGCTGGGAGAAGGCCGCCGGCAAGGGCGACCCGCTGCGGATGACCAAGACCTTCCACGTGGTGCCGCGGGGGGTGGCGCTGGTCATCGGCTGCAACACCTTCCCGACCTGGAACTCGTACCCGGGGCTCTTCGCCTCGCTGGTCACCGGCAACCCGGTGGTCGTGAAGCCGCACCCGCGCGCCGTCCTGCCGCTCGCCATCACGGTGCGGTACGCCCGCGAGGTGCTCGCCGAGGCCGGCTTCGACCCGAATCTGGTGCTGCTCGCCCCCGAGGCGCCGGGCGAGAAGCTCGCCTCCACGCTCGCCCTGCACCCGGCCGTCAAGATCGTCGACTTCACCGGCTCCACCGAGTACGGCGACTGGCTGGAGACGAACGCCCGGCAGGCCGCCGTCTACACCGAGAAGGCCGGCCTGAACACGGTGGTGATCGACTCCACCGACGACTTCGCCGGGCTCTGCCGCAATCTGGGCTTCACGCTGACCCTGTACAGCGGCCAGATGTGCACCACCTCGCAGAACCTGCTGATCCCCCGGAACGGCATCGCCACCGACCAGGGGCACAAGAGCTTCGACGAGGTGGCGGCTGGGATCGCCGCGGCGGTCGGCAAGCTCACCGCCGACCCGGCCCGCGGCGTCGAGTTGACCGGCGCGATCGTCAACGACGGCGTGCTGGAGCGCCTCGACGAGGTCACCAAGGTCGGTGAGCCGGTGCTGGAGTCGCGTACCGTCGAACACCCGTCCTTCCCCGGCGCGGTGGTCCGGACGCCGACCATCGTCAAGCTGGCCGCCGACGACACCGCGACCTACTCGCGGGAGTGGTTCGGGCCGATCTCGTTCGCCATCGCGACCGACTCCACCGAGCACAGCCTGGAGATCCTGCGCAGCACGGTGGGGGAGAAGGGCGCGCTGACCGCGGCGGTCTACTCGACCGACGAGGCGGTGCTGGACGCGGCCGAGGCGGCGGCCATCGACGCCGGCGTGCACCTGTCCTGCAACCTGACCGGCGGCGTCTTCGTCAACCAGTCGGCGGCGTTCTCCGACTTCCACGGCAGCGGCGCCAACCCGGCCGCCAACGCGGCGCTGACCGACGGCGCGTACGTGGCGAACCGGTTCCGCATCGTCCAGAGCCGTAGGCACGTCTGAGGTTGCTGTTGGGGTTTCCGGGGCAGCCCACCCCGCTCCAGGCGGTCAGGCTTGATCCTTCCGCGGGGCGGGCTGCCCCGGAAACCCGCCCGTGGTGCTCCACGTCGGGTGGTTCTGGCCGATTCGGTGGTGAAGAAGAATCAATCAGGCGGGGCGGCGCATCTGGAGTTCGCGCAGCGTCGGGATCTTCGGGTGCGGCACCCGCACGCCCGTGTCAACGAAACCCAGCCGCTGGTACGCCCGGTAGGCGCGGTCGTTGCCGACCACCACCTCCAGCATCAGCTCGGGCCGGCCGCACGCGCGGGACCAGGCCGCCACCGCGTCGACCAGTTCCCCGAGCAGGCCGGTGCCCCGCCAGGCCGGGGTGAGGTAGACGGCGTAGATCACGGTGAGGCCGGGCTCCTCCGGGACGACCGTGCCCCCGGCGTGGCCGACGAACCGGCCGCCGAGGTCGGCGACGAACTGGGCCGTCGCGGCGCCCCGCGACACGGCGGCGATCCGGGCCGCGTAGTCGGCGTGCGGGCGGGCGGCGGCCTCCGCCACGGTCTCCAGGAAGGCCAGCGGCGCGTCGGCGAGCATCTCCAGCCGCAGCGCGCGCATCCGGGCGGCGTCCTCCGGGCGGATCCGGCGGACGGTGGCCGTCCGGGCGGCTGTCATGGTCGGCGCGCTCGTCATGTCGCATGCATACCGGAGGGACGGTCGTCCATGTCGCGCCGGGCCCGATCCTGCCCGGAATATGCCCGATTTGCGGTCGTGCGCCGTCGTCACGCCTCGTGTAGCGTGCGATTTCGGTCACCGATTCAGCGGCCGTCGCCGATCGCCGGAACGGTGGTCCGGGCGCGGGCTCGGCCGGCGTCCGGGGGTTGTGGAAAGCCGCGCAGAGTGAGGAAGTGCACCGTGGCACAGGGCACCGTGAAGTGGTTCAACGCCGAAAAGGGCTACGGCTTCATCGCCGTCGACGGCGGGCAGGACGTCTTCGTCCACTTCTCCGCGATCGAGATGGACGGCTACAAGGCGCTGGACGACGGCCAGCGGGTCGAGTTCGAGATCGCCCAGGGCCAGAAGGGTCCGCAGGCCGAGCGCGTCCGCGTCATCGCCTGATCCCGCCCGTCGGGCGGCTTTTCCACTCCGATCAGGGGCAGCGGTGCGGGCGCGCACCGGGGAAGATCATGAGCCGTTCCAGCCATCGATGCTGAGGAGGGCCCATGTCCGATCTGCCCCCGCCGGATGCTCCCCGACCCCACCCGTCGGAGCCCGCCGGCGCCGGCCCGTGGGGCGGCGGACCGGGCCAGGGCGGGCCGCCCCAAGCGGCACCGCCCGGCTGGGCGCCGCCCGCGTACGG
>NZ_JAEVHJ010000510.1:0-2953 GCF_016802855.1 Micromonospora sp. ATA51
GAGGTGCGGCTGGGGCGGGCGGAGCTGATCGCGCGTTCCGGGATCGACGAGTCGACGTTGGCGGAGTTGGAGCGGCTCGGTGTGCTGGTGTCCGATCCGTACGACGGGCTGCACCGGCTGCGCAAGCGGCAGCAGTTGCGGGTCTTCGAGTCGGTGACCGCCGCCGACCTGGCCCGGGAACTCTGCGCCGACCTGGGGTGGACGGTCGACGCGGAGACCGACGGGCCCCGGCTGGACCGGCTGCTCCAGCACCGGCACACCGACCTGGAGCTGCTGCGCGAGGTGGCCGGGCGGGCCGGGCTGCACCTCGCCGCCGACGGGGACCGGTTGCGGCTGCTGACCCTCGACGGGTACGGCGAGCCGGTGCCGCTGGCGCTGGGCGACTCGGTGCACTCGCTGCGGATCGCGGAGAACCTGGACCGGGCCGGCGGGGAGAGCGCCGCGCTGGGCTGGCACCCGCAGCGCGCCGAGCCGCTGCGGCAGCAGGTGGGCGAGGCCCGCTCGGGCCGCCGCATCCCGCTGACGCCGGACCCGGGCGGGGTGGGCGCGGACGGCGTACGGACGGCGGTGGACCAGCCCGGCCGCAGCGACGACGAGCTGGCCGCCCTGGCCCAGGCCGGGTTGGACGCCCGGGTCGCCGCCCTGGTCACCGCCGAGGGGGTGGCCGAGGGCGACCCGGCGCTGCGCCCGGGCCGGCGGATCCGGCTCACCGGGGTTCCCGAGCCGGTCGCCGGGGTGTACGTGCTCACCGAGGTGGTGCACACCGTGGACGCGAACGGCCACCTGACCGCCTTCGCCACCGTCCCGCCCGACCCGCCGCCGAGCCCGGCGCCCGTCCCGGCGACGGTCACCCTCGGCACGGTCACCGACGTCGACGACCCGGACCGGCTCGGCCGGGTCCGGTTGACCCTGCCCGCGTACGGGGACCTGGACGCCGGCTGGCTCGCGGTGGTCTGCCCGGGCGCGGGGCGGGGCAAGGGCATCGTGGCACTGCCCGACCCGGACGACACCGTGCTGGTGGTGCTCCCCGGCGGGGAGCCGGCGTCGGGGATCGTCCTCGGCTCGCTCTTCGGCGCGATCGAGCCGTACGACGCGGGGATCGTCGACGGGCGGTCCCGGCGCTGGTCGATGCGGACCGGCACCGGCCAGTCGATCGTCATCGACGACGACGGCCGCACGCTGCGGCTGGCCACCGACGGGGGCAGCTTCGTGGAGCTGCGGCCGGAGCTGACCACCGTGCACGCGGCCGGCGACCTGGTGCTCTCCGCGCCCGGCCGGGCGATGGTGGTCCGCGCCCGGACCGTCGACTTCCTGCGCGCGGAGGCGACCGAGGACGCCGACACCGCCGCGGCGCAGGCCCGCACCCTCGCCCGCGCCCACGGAGGTGGCTGATGCGCTGGATCCACCGCGACTCGCTGATCGTGTGCGACCACGACGGTCGGGTCGCCAACCGCGCCTCGCAGCACTGGGTGACCGTGCGGGGCGTGCCGGTGCTGGTCGACGCCGACCCGGAGGGGCGGGACATCACCGCCTGCCCCAACTACGGGCCGACCATCAAGCCGTGCGCCAAGACCCTGCGGGTCAGTGTCGGCTACAGCGCCTGGCTGCGGGTGGACGGGCACCGGGTGGTGCTGGACAGCCTGGACGGGCTCACCGACGGCACCCCGCCGGGGCTGGTCCACCACACCGTCCGCGACCCGCGGCAGACCTTCCTGGAGGCGGACGCATGAGGGCCTTCCGCTTCGTCGGCGCCGGCTTCGACGCGGGTCGCACCGGTGGGCTGGCGCTGACCGCCGCCGGCGGGCTCGCCATGACCGACGGCGACGAGACGGTACGCCAGGCGCTGTTCCTGCTGCTGTCCACCACGCCCGGCGAGCGGCTGATGCGACCCGGGTACGGGTCCCGGCTGCACCGGCTGGTCTTCGCGCCCAACGACGACACCACCGCCGGGCTGGCCATCCACTACGTCCGGCAGGCGATCCGGCGGTGGGAGCCGCGGGTCAAGGTGATCGACGTGGACGCCGGACCCGACCCGGACGACCCGTGGCGCCTCGTCATCCGGCTCGACTACCGGGTCCGCGCCAGCCTCTCCCCCGGCCAGCTGGTCTTCTCCGTCGACCTGCTGCCCGACGACGACCCGCCGGACCACGACCGCGCCGAGGGAGACCCGTCATGACGCTGCCGGTGCCGCACCTCGACGACCGCGCCTTCCTCGACCTGGTCACCGAGGCGCGGGAACGGATCCGCCAGTCCTGCCCCGACTGGACGGATCTGTCCGCGCACGATCCCGGGATGGCGCTGCTGGAGGCGTTCGCGTACCTGACCGAGGTGATGATCTACCGGCTGAACCAGTTGCCGGAGAAGGCGTACGTCGCGTTCCTGAACCTGCTCGGGGTGACCCGCCACCCGCCCTCGGCGGCCTGGGCGGACGTCCGGTTCACCCGGACCGGCCCGGACCGCGGCGCGGTCCGGATCCCGGCCGGGACCCGGGTCGCCGCCGCCCGCGGCGCCGACCCCCGGCCCGTCGTCTTCGTCACCACCGAGCCGGCGCTGCTGCCCGCCGGGGAGACCGAGGTGACGGTACGCCTGCACCACTGCGAGCCGGTCGAGGCGGAACTGCTCGGCACCGGCACCGGCCAGCCCGGCCAGGTGCTGCGCGCGGCGAAGGCCCCGCTGACCCGCACCGCCGAGCCGCTGGACCTGCTGCTCGGCGTGGAGGTGCCGGCCGGCTCGGTGGAGCTGGGCGCGGCGGCCCGGGAGCACGACGGGCGGACCTTCGAGATCTGGCGGCCGGTGGACAGCTTCGCCGGGCTCGGCCCGCAGGCCAAGGTCTACCTGGTCGACCGGGCCTCCGGGGTGGTCACCTTCGCCCCCGCGCTGGACCTGCGCTCCCCCGCCGGTCCGGCCGCGGCGGTGACCGGGCCGGGTGCCGAGGTGGCGCCCGGCCCGGGAA
>NZ_JAEVHJ010000511.1:0-2942 GCF_016802855.1 Micromonospora sp. ATA51
TGCCCGCCCGGGCCGGTCGCAAGGAGGCGCAGGGCCTGCTCCGGGCGATCGCCGAGGTCGAGACCCAGCCCGGGCGCAGCGACCTCGGCGCGCTGGTCGACATGCTCAACCGGCCGCCGCGCCGCCGCGGGGTGGCGGTGGTCATCTCCGACTTCCTGGCACCGCCGCAGCAGTGGGGCCGCCCGATCCGTAAGCTGCGGGTCCGGCACGACGTGCTGGCGATCGAGGTGGTGGACCCGCGCGAGCTGGAGCTGCCGACGTGGGGGTGCTGCCCGTGGTCGACCCGGAGACGGGGGAGCTGCACGAGGTGCAGACCGCCGACCCGCGGCTGCGCCGCCGGTACGCCGACGCGGCCGCCGCCCAGCGGGCGGCGATCGCCGCGGAACTGCGCGCCGCGGGCGCGGCCCACCTGCGGCTGCGTACGGACCGAGACTGGCTGCTGGACATGGTGCGATTCGTGGCCGCGCAGCGGCACGCCCGCACCCGAGGGACGACACGATGATCCGTTTTCTGCAACCGTGGTGGCTGCTGGCCGTGCTGCCGGTGCTCGCCCTGGCCGCCGCGTACGTCTGGCGGCAGCTGCACCGCCGGGCGTACGCCATGCGGTTCACCAACGTGGACCTGCTGCGGACCCTCGCGCCCAAGGGACTGGGCTGGCGGCGGCACGCGGCGGCCACCGCGTTCCTGCTCTGCCTGCTCGTCCTCGCCACCGCGCTGGCCCGGCCGGCGATGGACACCAAGGAGCCCCTCGAACGGGCCACCGTCATGCTCGCCATCGACGTGTCGCTGTCCATGCAGGCCGACGACGTGGCGCCGAACCGGCTGGAGGCCGCCCAGGAGGCGGCCAAGCAGTTCGTCGGGGAGCTGCCGGAGAACTACAACCTCGGGTTGGTCTCGTTCGCCAAGTCGGCGAACGTGCTGGTCTCGCCGACCAAGGACCGGGAGGCGGTGACCACGGCCATCGACGGGCTGGTGCTGGCCGAGTCGACGGCCACCGGGGAGGCGGTCTTCACCTGCCTGGAGGCCATCCGTTCGGTGCCGGCCGACGGCGCGGCGGGCATCCCGCCGGCCCGGATCGTGCTGCTCTCCGACGGGTACCGCACGTCGGGGCGGTCGGTGGAGGAGGCCGCCGCGGCGGCCCAGGCGGCGAACGTCCCGGTCTCCACGATCGCGTTCGGCACCGACTCGGGGCAGGTGGAGATCGGCGGCCAGCCGCAGCGGGTGCCGGTGGACCGGATGGCCCTCGCGCAGCTCGCCGAAACCACCGAGGGGTACTTCTACGAGGCCGCCTCGGTCAGCGAGCTGAAGCAGGTCTACCAGGACATGGGCAGCTCTATCGGGTTCCGGACCGAGCCGCGGGAGATCACCCAGTGGTACGCGGGGATCGCGCTGCTGCTGGCCCTCTGCGCCGGCGGGCTGAGCCTGCTCTGGTCGTCGCGCCTGCTCTGAGCGGGCACGGCGCGCCGCGCGGCGGCGGCCGGCGACGACGGTGGGGCGATGGCCGATCGGGGCGGCCGACGCCGGCGGTGGTCAGTGACCGCCGCCGGCCAGGACGAAGAGGACGGCCACCCAGACGGCGGCGAGGGTGAAGCCCAGCGGGGCGACGTAACGGCTCATGGACAGGCTCCGGTGGCGGCTGGACGGTCCGCGACGGGACCGCAGGGGCAGGCAGGACGCGCACACGAAGTCGTGACCGGGGGGCTCCTCCGCGGCCGGGCCCGGATCGGGGCGGCGCAGCACGCTCACCCCGGCCGGGGCCGAGGGTCACGCGGGGGAGCGGGAGCTGGGTCAGCTCACCTGACTGAGTCGTGGCTCAGCGGGGCTGACGTTCGGCCCGGCCACGACTGGGAGGATCGCTATCTCGCACAGCGATCACCTCCTGCGGTCGGCGGGGCCCGGAAAGCGGGCGATCGACCGCCCGCAAACGTGGATGATCGTACACCCGGGGCGCCCGCCCGCCGCACTCGGCCGACCGGCCCCCACCCGCCCCACCGGAGGGGTCAGCGCGCTCCGGTCCGGCGGTACGGCGGGCGGCCGGTCAGCCGTCCTGCGGGCTACTCCCCGGCGGCGACCACACCCGTCTCGTACGCCATGACCACGGCCTGGGCGCGGTCGCGCAACTGGAGCTTGGCCAGGATCCGCCCGACGTGGGTCTTCACAGTCTGCTCGGCGACCACCAGGTCGGCGGCGATCTCCGCGTTGGAGCGGCCCCGGGCGATCAGGCGCAGCACCTCGGTCTCCCGGGGGGTCAGCCCGGCCAGCTCGGTCGGCCGGGGCCGGTGATGCCCGGGACGGGCGGCGAACTCGGCGATCAGCCGGCGGGTCACCGTCGGGGCGAGCAGCGCGTCCCCGGCCGCCACCACCCGGACCGCGTGCACCAGGTCGGCGGCCGGGGCGTCCTTCAGCAGGAAGCCGCTGGCCCCGGCGCGCAGCGCCTCGTAGACGTAGTCGTCCAGGTCGAAGGTGGTCAGGATGAGCACCCGGGGACGGTCGGCCCGGCGGTCGCCGAGCAGTTGACGGGTCGCCGCGAGCCCGTCCAGCACCGGCATCCGGACATCCATCAGCACCACGTCCGGGTCCAGCCGGCGGGCCGCCTCCACCGCTGCCGCGCCGTCGGCGGCGTCCCCCACCACGAGCAAATCCGGCTGGGCGGCCAGCAGCGCGCCGAAGCCCTGCCGGACCATCGCCTGGTCGTCGGCGATCAGCACCCGGATCATCCGTTCCCGTCCTCCCCGTCGTACGGCAGCACCGCGTCGACGACGTACCCGCCGCCGTCGGCCGGCCCGGCGGCGAACGTACCGCCCAGCGCGAGGGCCCGCTCGCGCATCCCGGTCAGCCCGTGCCCGGCGCCCCGCTCGGCCGCCGTCGGATCGCCGCCGCCGGCGGAGTTCTCGACCCGTACCGCCAGGGCGTGCGGCCCGGGCCGGACGGTGACCCGCACC
>NZ_JAEVHJ010000512.1:0-2932 GCF_016802855.1 Micromonospora sp. ATA51
ACGAACGTCCGCAGATGGTCAACCGCCGCAGAGAGCGCGTCCTGCAGGGGGCCGATGTCCCGGGCGACCTGAGCGAGGAGCATGCCGCCTTGATACGCCGCGAGGAACATGTCGGCGAGCCGCGCGGGGTCGGCGGACGCGTCGATGCGGCCGAGTTGCCGCATGCGATCGAGCCCGACGCGGAAGATCTCGCGCCACTGCGCGAACACCTCCGCGAGCCGGTCGTGCACGTCGAGATCGGTCTTGACGATCTCGCTCGCGAGCGAGCCGAGGCTGCAGCCGGCCTCGAACGGACGCCCCGAGAGGACGTAGAAGTCCGTCCAGTCCTGGAACGCCTCGACGGTGTCGAAGCTGGCAAACCGTTCGCTGCGATGGAAGCCGAGGACGCTGTCGGCCTGCCAGTCGATGACCGCCAGGACGAGGCTCTCCTTGGTGGGGAAGTAGTGACTCAGCTGCGATCCACTCACGCCTGCGGCGCGGCGGACGAGGTCGTTGTTGGTTGCGTGGACCCCTTTGCCGTAGATCAACGCCGCCGCGTGCTCCAGTATTCGCTCGCGCGTGGCCTGGCCCTTGGGAGTGAGCTTCTGGGCTGCATCCGCCCCGTTGTTCACCTGCATGTAATCAACGTAACACAAACTGGGCTTGAGAACCCACTTTCGATGGTGTTCACTCAAGCAAGTGGACGAAATCGTCCAGTAACGTCACGCGGCGGCCGCGTGCTCCAGTATTCGCTCGCGCGTGGCCTGGCCCTTTGGGAGTGAGCTTCTGGGCTGCATCCGCCCCGTTGTTCACCTGCATGTAATCAACGTAACACAAACTGGGCTTGAAGACCCATTTTCGATGGTGTTCACTCAAGCGAGTGGACGAAATCGTCCAGTAACGTCACCCGGAGGTTCATCACCATGTCCCGCCTGACCGCTCCCGCGCGCGCCGACATGGACGCGAAGACGCAGGGCGCCCTCGACGCCATCGCGAAGCAGTTCGGCTTCGCGCCCAGCATGTTCACCACGCTCGCCGCGAACCCGACCGTGCTCGAGATCGTGATGGGCCTGCAGGGCAGCATCGCGACGCTCCTGGACGCGAAGACGCGCCACACGATCGCCCTCGCGGTCTCTCAGTCGAACGGCTGCCACTACTGCCAGGCACTCCACGGTTTCATCTCGTCGAACCTCGGCGGTATGTCGGCGGAGGAGATTGAGCTCGCCCGCACGGGCACGTCCAGCGACCCGAAGCGCGCCGCCGTCGCGAAGTTCGCGCAGCACGTGATCGAGACGCGTGGCCAGGTCAGCGACGAGGACCTCGCAGCGATCCGCGAGGTCGGGTATATCGACCCGGAGATCCAGGCGATCGTCGCGATCGTGGTCGTCACCCTGCTCACGAACTACCTCAACAACGTCAGCGACGCCGTCGTCGACGTCCCCGGCGCCGACCACCAGTCGGCCTGACTTTCCTCTCCACCCGCCGTTCAAACGAAAAGAAAGCACGATGTTGAATCTCGACAAGCTGATCACGAAGCACCTCACCCGCTACTTCGACCCGAGCAAGAGGATCCCGGAGGAGACGTTCCAGCAGCTGCTGCGTTACCTGCGCACCTCGCCGACGACGATCAACATCCAGCCGAACCGTTTCCACGTGCTGGAGACGCAGGATGGCAAGGACAAGCTCGCGGACGCACTGGTCGGCCGCTTCGCGGACAACGCGGAGAAGGTGCGCAACGCGTCGCACGCCATCGTCTTCACGACGCGCAAGGACATCCCCGACACGCACCTGCAGGAGATCTTCGAGAAGGAGCGCGCCGACGGGCGCTTCGCCGACCCGGAGATCCAGAAGGGATGGGAGGCGGGCGCCTCCAACTTCGTGGAGATCCAGACAAAGAACTATGGCGGGGACGTGCTCCACTGGCTTGAGAAGAACACCTACCTCGTCGTCGGCGCCACGATGATGGCCGCGGCATCCCTCGGGGTGGACGCGACGCCGATGGAGGGCTTCGACCGCACGACCGTGGACGCGGCCTTCGACCTGACCGACACCGACTACACGACCACGCTGCTTCTGGTGCTCGGCTACCCCGACGAGGCTCGGGTCTCCCGCCAGCCGGTCTCGCGGTTCGACGCGGAGAAGATCTTCACGCACATGTGACGGACGGGGCGGACATCGGACCGCGGTGCCGGCCCCGTTCACTTCGACTCGGTTACCCGGCGTCCGCACCACCTCGACGGACGCCGGGCAATCGACCCCCTAAGGACTTCGAGGAGGTCAAGATGCAGATTGATAAGGCAGTGCAGGATCGAGCCGCGGCCCGCGCCGCCGAGCTTCCCGGCTCCGAGCACACACACCAGTTCACCGGCGACTGGGAGGTATGGAAGGTCGGCGGCAAGGTGTTCATGCTGCAGACGTCCATGCCCGGCGAGCCCGTCGTGATCCTGAAAGCGGATCCATCCGACGCGGAGGCGCTCCGCGCAGCTCACGCGAGCATCTCGCCCGGCTACCACATGAACAAGAAGCACTGGATCACGGTGCGGGCGGGTGCGGACGTCGAGCCCGCGCTTGTCGACAATCTCGTGACCGAGTCGTACCTCCTCGTCGTCGCCGGCCTGCCGAAGCAGAGCCGTCCCGTCAATCCCGCTTCGTTCCGCGTCCCGCCCTCCGCCGACTGATCACGCTGACGCCGACCGCGCCCAGAGCGCTGTTGCCCCTCATCCGAGCAGCGCCCGCACCGGCGCATGACGCCCTTACGTGGCCGGCCGCAACGACGAGGACCTCACCGTCGGCGTCCTCATCGAGGCACACGTCCTCGACGACCGCCCGATCGAACCCCACCTGCCGATGAAATACCCTGGTCAAACGCACGCCGTGTTCCGATCTTCGGTTCCTGACCTTCGACAAGCCAGAAACCTACGCTGATCTTGGGACTTCGCCCAACATCAGTGGC
>NZ_JAEVHJ010000513.1:0-2925 GCF_016802855.1 Micromonospora sp. ATA51
AGATGTTGGACAGGATCGGGGAGGCTACCCCGCCTTGCGGCACACCGCTGACGGTGGCACCCCAAACCCAGTCCTCCAGGTATCCGGCGTGGAGCATGGTGCGCACCAGCCGCAGGAACCGGTTATCGTGGATCTTCTCGCCTAGGATCGACAGCATGACCGTGTGGTCCATGCTGCCGAAGCAGTCGGCGATGTCGCCCTCGATGAACCAGGTCGTTCCCGTCCAGGTATTCGCCACCTCGCTGAGCGCCGTGTGGCAACCTCGTCGGGGACGGAAACCGTGGGACCGGTCGGAGAACGTGGGCTCGTAGTAGGCCTCCAACAGCAGGCGCACCACCTCGCCGACGAGCTTATCCGACCAGGTCGGCAGGCCCAGCGGACGTGTCTTCCCGTTCTTCTTCGGGATGTGGACGCGTCGGGCGGGCCGGAACCGGTAGCGCTCGTGGCGCATCGCCTCGACGATGCCGGTGATCCTGCCCATGGACATGCCGTCCGCGGTTTCCCCGGTGACCCCGACCGTCATCGCTCCCTGGTTGGAGTAGATGCGCCCGTAGGCCAGCAGATACAACTGCGGGTTAAACATTTGTCGATACAGTTCCTCCAGCGGCAAACCACGCCTGCCGCGTTCACGTAGGACACCCAGTACCGTTTCGGCGCTCTGCATTTCGCATACCTCCCTGGCCTGCTGTCCGATCACCTGTGTCCCTTCGCCCTGCGTCACGGCTTTCCCGGACCCCTTGGCAGGTCGTTACTCCTGCGACTACTACGGACACTCCGTCGCCATAGGGCTCGCGCCCCTTAGGCGATCCCGCGTTCATCTCTGTCGTACGTACTAGCGCGACGTAGGCGCCCCACTCATCCCCTTGAATGCCCTTACTGGGCATCGCCCAACGTCCCGGAAGTTGCGTCGGTAACGAAATAACCCGACGCAGGACGCGGCACCGGTTTCAGACGCCATGTTCCGATGGATGAAGACTTGCATCACTGGAGATTGGGGTTCAGGCAATCCAGCTTTCGCCATATCACGCGGGTCCCTCGGCGCTTCGCTCCTGGCATCTGGACACGAACACCGATATTCATGGCATGCTCCGGTCCCCTTCACCTTTCGGATCCAGGTAAGCCATCGGACCCAAGAACGTTCTTCCGAGTTCCTCCCAACTGAATTAGGGATACGACAGAGCGCCTCACGGCGCACCTCATTCGTCTTCCCGTCCACGTCGGTCTGGGCCAGGACGATCTGGTCACGTTGGTCCAACGCGGCCAGTAGATGCACCTGGACACCGGCAGGGCCGCTGCCGCACAGCGTCTTGCCATCGACGGCGATCACCCGCCGGCCCGATTCGCCGGAGCCCGCACGGCCGATCAGCCAACGGCACACCGCAGCGTCCAACGCGTCGGCGTCAATGCCGGCCAACACCCGGGTGAACGTGCTGTCATCAGGCACGCGCCGCGCGCCGGTGAACCGGTCCCGGGCCGCCCCGAGGCGGTCCCACACCGCATCCGGCAGATCCGCGGCCCACTCGGCGATCTCGACGACCCGAGACTGCCCCGAAGCCACCGCCGCGACCGCGATCGCGAGCAGGCCCGGCAGCGGATGGATCCGGCCCCGCGCATCCCGCGGGTCCGGAACCTGCGCCAACGCCTGCAACAGCCCTGGCGTGTCCTGCTCTGCCGGCTGCGACACGCCGCACAGACGTGCGGACAACCCGCCAATCAACGATGATGCCTCCACGAGCGCGGTCCTTCTCTTCGATCATCCAGCCTAGACACCTGAATGATCACCAGAAGGCCGCGCTCTTCTACGTAACCACCGGAACCGGCGTGACTACCCCACAACCGACCATCCGGTCATATCTCGATCTTGCGAACGCCCTGCGCAGCACCGCGAACGCGTTCGTCACACCCAAGTACGCCAGTCGCAGCAGCACGGCAGCCCATCATGCCGCATCGATCACCAGCTACGCCCAGGCCCAGCCCCCAGCGACCGGGCCTACATCACCGACCACGCCACAGCGGCCCTCACCAGGGCGGATGGGTTTCGGCAGGGGGCGCCGCCGATCTCGTACCGTCGCTGAGCCGCTTCCGCCCACGACGGTCGAAGCTGCCGGGCCATCCACGGGCCAAGGCTCACGTTTGGACGGAAGGGCCGGGGCCGTTGCCCTCGGCGGTTCACTGCCTCGGGCGACCGGGTGCAGAAGTCCTTCGGACCCCGACCTTCCGCGCGGTGAACAGTACGGGCGCCCACTGACACTCGGGCGCCAGTTAAACCGGATTTAATCCGCCAATAAGCGGTCGATTAGCCATAGCCGTTCACTCACCGAGGAGGTGCGCGGCGTGCCGATCGACGTGGAGCAGGGCAACTGCCCGGGCTGGTGAATGAAGCGGCTGTTCTTCCAGCTCAACGATCCGCGCTGTGGAAGCTGCACAACTACTACGCCCGCTCGCCGCCGCTGCCCGAGGGCGCGGAGGCGGCGCGGGAGGCGTTCCAGGCGTTCCAGCGGCACAGCCGCTCCAACTTCGGCTGAGCTGGTGGTGTCCGCCGTCAGCGAACGAATGACACCGGTGGGGTTCCGCACCGCCCGGGACGAGGACGTCACCGGCGACGCCGAGGCGGCCGCGGTGTGGGAGCGCGCGGGCCTGTCGGTGGGGTCCTCGGGCACCCACAGCAGGATGCTCTCGCTGCACGACCACGTACAACCGCGCTCCGGTCAGGGTGACGGTTCTCGAAGAAGTCGCAGGCGAGCAGGGCGTCGGCTTGGCGGCGGAGGAAGTCGGCCCAGGTGGTGGAGGTGCGCTCGGGCGCCGGGTCGATCCCAGCCTCGTTGAGGATTTCCCACACGGTGGAGGCGGGGGTCTTGATCCCCAGGACGAGCAGTTCGGTGTGGATGCGGCGGTAACCCCAGCTGGGGTTCTCCCGAGCCAGGC
>NZ_JAEVHJ010000514.1:0-2909 GCF_016802855.1 Micromonospora sp. ATA51
GGCGCCGCGCCGTGCCCGCGCCCCGGGCCGCCGAGCCGGAACCGGCCGCCGTCCGAACCGGTTCGCTCGCCGACCGGCTCGCCGCCGAGGGCCGGGTACGCGGAGTCGGTCCGGGAGCGGCTGCGCGACATGGTCCGCGAACTGGTCGCCCGGCGGGTGGTCGAGCAGCGCCCCGGGATGACCGTCACCGAGCTGACCGCGGCGGCGGCCCGGAACCGCCCCCGGGTGCACCCCGTCCTGCACGCCGCCGGAGCGATCTTCTCCGACCTCTGGTACGCGCAGCGCCCGGCCACCGCAGAGCACGACCACCGGATGCGCGAACTCGCCACCGACCTGCGCCGGGAGCTGACCGCCGACGCCGGGGGCGGTGACCGGCCGTGACCGCCACCGTGGCGGCGCCGCCCGCCGTCCAGCCGCCGCACCGCCGCGCCCGCCGCCGGCACCGGATGCTGATCCCGCTCGGGCTGGCCCTGCTGCTGATCGTGGCCACCCTGGTGGCCCACGCCGTCGACCAGCCGGACCCCGCCGACCGGGGGTTCCTCTCCCCGGTCGCCACCGGGGACGACGGGGGCAGCCGACTGGCGGAGGCGCTGCGCGGGCAGGGGGTGACCGTACGCCGGGAAACCGACACCCTGCGCGCGCTGCTGGCCGCCCGGCCGGGTCCCGCCACGCTCTTCGTGCCGGCGCCGGATCTGGTGCACCCGGACACCGTCACCGCCCTGGACGACCTGCCCGCCGGCAGTCGCCTGGTGCTGGTCGACCCGTCCCGCCGGGTGCTGGCGGGGCTCGGCCTGCCGCTGACGCCCGACGACCGCCGCTGGGCGACCCGGGCCACCTCCCCGGACGCCGACGACCGTCCCTGCGCCCTGCCCGAGGCGGCCCGCGCCGGGACCGCCGCCGCCGACCGGCAGCGGTACGCCGCCCCGGCCGGCCAGTCGGCCACCCGCTGCTACGCCGGCGGGCTGGTCCGGGTGCCCTGGCGTACCGAGGTGGTGGTGATCGGGGCCAGCGACCCGTTCCGCAACGACCGGATCGACGAGTACGGCAACCGGGCCCTGGCCACCGGGCTGCTCGGCGGACCCCGCCCGCTGGTCTGGCTCGACCTGGACGGCCCGGCGCCCGCACCGACCTTCGGCGACGGCACCGAGGGCCCACCCGCCTGGTCGCCCTCGCCCGGCGGCTCCGCCGGGACGACCGGTGACGGCATCACCGACTGCCATTCGCGGGCGTTGAAGCCGCGCAGGGTCTCCGCCACCGTGTCGTCGGTGATCTCCTCCGGGGGCTGCCAGGCCAGCCGGCGGATCGAGTCGGGGGCGATCAGGTTCTCCGGGGGCAGGGTGTGCTCGCCGGCGATCCGGACCACCACCTCCCGGCAGCGGGCCAGCCGGCCGGCCGCCACCGGGTCACGCTCGGCCCAGCGATGCGGCGGCGGCGGACCCTCCACCGTCGGGGCCGCCGGCAGCGCGTCCTCCGGCAGCTCACGGGCGTCGTCCAGGGCCGCCAGCCAGGTCCGGGCGAGCCGACGGACCGACCGCCCGCCGAAGCCGGGGAGGGGGAGCAGGGTCTTCTCGTCCTTCGGGTCCAGCTCGGCGGCGGCCACGATGGCCGAGTCGGGCAGCACCCGGCCCGGGGCCGCGTCCCGCCGGGCGGCGATCTGGTCCCGGGCGTACCAGAGCGAACGGACCCGCGCCTGCGCCCGCGCGCCCCGGACCCGGTGGATGCCGGAGGTACGCCGCCAGGGTTCGGCGCGCACCCGCGGCGGACGGGCGCCGGTGCGGACCAGCGCGGCGAACTCCTCCGCCGCCCACGCCGACTTGCCCTGCCGGCGCAGCTCCTCGTCGAGGGCGTCCCGCAGGTCGACCAGCATCTCCACGTCCAGTGCCGCGTACGTCAGCCAGGACTCCGGCAACGGCCGGCTGGACCAGTCCGCCGCCGAGTGGTGCTTCTCGAGGGTGTAGCCGAGCAGCTGTTCGGTCAGCGCGGCCAGGCCGACCCGCTCGAACCCGGCCAGCCGGGCGGCCAGTTCGGTGTCGAAGAGCCGTCGGGGACGCAACCCGACCTCCGCCAGGCAGGCCAGATCCTGGCTGGCCGCGTGGAGCACCCACTCGGCCCCGCCGATCGCCGCGTCAAGGGCGGCCAGGTCGGGCAGCGGCAGCGGATCGATCAGCGCGGTGCCGGAGCCGGCCCGGCGCAATTGCACCAGGTAGGCGCGCTGGCTGTAGCGGTACCCCGAGGCGCGTTCGGCGTCCAGGGCCACCGGTCCGGTGCCCGCCGCGAAGCGGGCCACGACCTCGTCGAGCTCGCTCGGGGTGGCCACCGGCGCGGGCGTGCCCTCGCGTGGCGCGGTCAGCGGTACGGGCCCGCCGTTGGTGGGTTCGGTCCCCGCGTCCACCGGCTCCGGCGCGGCCGGTGACGGGTGCTGAGCTGCCTCCCCGGTACGGCTTTCGGCGGGCCGACGGCGCAGGGGTGGTTCGTCGGTCACCTGACAACCCTAGTGCGCGACCGGATCCGGTGTGCGCAGCCGGTCGGGTGCGTGTCGATCCGATGGCCGTCGGGTGTCGTGGCGGGGTCGGGTGGCGCCGACGTGGCAGGGTCGGACATCGGGGGAGACAAACCGCGTTCACGCAGGTACGGTCCATCGAGCCGCCGAGGGGGCCGAGGGCCTCGGCGGGCTCGCGGCAGGGGCGTCTACGGGGAGGACGTGGCGATCATGACGGCTGGGTACGGGTCGGGCGACGGCACGCCGGAACACGGCGCCGACGAGGGCGTCGAGGGCAGCCGCGCGGAACGCCCGGAGACGGAGCGGCCGGGCCCGCTGCCGCCGCGGATCGAGCCGCACCGACCGGTCGTTCCCGGCTACCCGGAGGCCGTCCCGCGCCGCCGACCCCGGCCGCCACCTTCCTCCCGCG
>NZ_JAEVHJ010000515.1:0-2897 GCF_016802855.1 Micromonospora sp. ATA51
CCTTGTTGTCGCGGTTGTTGCGGTCCTCGTTCGACTGGTCGTCGCCATGCCCCCGCCATGGCCGCCGGACCCCGACTGCCAGGTCTCGTCGTGCTTGTTCTTCTCGTCCTTGCCGTCGTCGTGCTTGTTCTTCTCGTCCTTGCCGTCGTCGTGCTTGTTCTTCTCGTCCTTGCCGTCGTCGTGCTTGTTGTTCTCGTCCTTGCCGTCGTCGTGCTTGTTGTTCTCGTCCTTGCGGTCCTCGTCCTTGCGGTCGTGGTCCTTGCCGTCGTGGTCCTTGTTGTCCCAGTCCTTGCGGTCCTCGTCCTTGCGGTCCCAGTCCTTGCGGTCCCAGTCCTTGTTGTCCCAGTCCCCGTGGTCCCCAGGGCAGAACTCAAGAAGACTGACCTGCGGCTTGGCCACGACGTTGCCCGTGTACGCGTGTCCGGCCGCGTACGCCGCCCCGGGCGAGAACAGCAGCAGGGACGCGCCGCCGAGAGCGGCACCCGCAACGACCTTCCCGAGCATCTTCTTTCCCATGACCTGCGTCACTCCATCCCTGTTTGTCCTGAGCCCGACGGCAGTCGAGCTACGACCGACGTTAGACCGTTTCGTGACCTATGCGAGGAAAGATTCGTGTTCTAGAGTTTATTGACGATACGGGGCATAGGAGTGCTACGCGGCTTATGCTGGGGTTAGGGACGCGGGGCGGCCTTCCGTGCCGCCCGGGCGGCTGCGGCCTCGCTGGGTGCGGAGATTCCTCAATCCGCCGGACCCTGTCCCGCTCGGTCGGCCTGCGGCGATCCGGCCCCGCTGTGCCGCCCCGTCCCCGCAGGGTGGTTCTCCCCTTACCGTTAACGGTGATCATCGAGCCATTACTATGGAAGCGCTCTCATTCAAGAATTTCTGGAGGCGGTTGGGGGAGCCGACGTCAGGTGTCGAGGGCACCCGGTTCGCCGGGCGACATCCGACCAGCCGACCGGCGGTCCCCACGCCGGTCGCGCACCACCACGCCCGGCCGGGTCGGGCACCCCCGAAGAAAACCCGTGGCGCCGCCGGCCGTCCGCGCCGGACGTCCAACGGGCCATTCCGCCGGGCCGTACGCGGATCCGGTCCCGCCCAAGGAGATCAGTGGCATGAATGTGTGGAGAAGGCTGTCCGGCCGAAAGCGGACGATCGCGCTGACCGGTGCGAGCGTCCTGGTCGCGGTCGGGCTGGTGACCTGCCCTGGCCAAGCTGGGCGCGATCGGCAACGTCTACAACTACATCGACGCCGCGCGCCACGGCTGGATCGGCTGGGACAGCAACTTCCGGCCCGACCGCCAACCAGCTCCTCGCGGCGGCCACCGCCTCCGGCAGCACCGTGCACAACGTGCAGGGCTTCATCACCAACACGGCGGACTACTCGGCGCTCAAGGAGCCGTACCTCAAGATCACTGGCGCGGTGAACGGCCAGACCGTGCGGCAGTCCAACGGGGATCGAAACGAACCAGTACGTCGACGAGGTCTCGTTCGCCCAGACGTTCGGCAACAGGCTCGTCTCGGGGGAGCCGGGCGTCGACGCGTACGTCTGGGTGAAGCCCCCGGGCGAGTCGGACGGCTCCGGCAGCCTTCATCCCGAACGACGAGGGCAAGGGCTTCGACCGGAGGTGCGACCCGACGTACACCGGCAAGGCCCGCCACGGCAACAGATGAGCGGCGCCCTGCCGAACGCGCCGATCTCCGGCGCCTGGTTCCCGGCTCACTTCCAGGAGCTCAAGCGCAACGCCTACCCCGCCGCTGTCCTGACCCACCGGCAGGCCCACCCGCCGCGGCGGGAGTGAGGCACCACCAGCGGCAGGTTCCCCGGGCCCCTGATCCGACCGTCCACCGGTCGGGCCAGGGGCCCCGCCGTGTCCTCCGCCCGGGTCGGCTCGTTCGGACACCCGGAACGTGCTCAGGGGACGGTCTTCTCGATCGCGGCCCGGCCCAGCTCGGCCAGGTCCCGGCGGGCCCGCTCCAGGTTCTCCGGGGTGAGGTCCTGGCCCCGGGCCATCACCAGGTCCTCCGGTTCCCACGGCTGCTCCGCGCCGGTACGGATGTTGTCCCCACCCGCGCCGGTGCCGGTTCCGGTGGCCCCGGTGCCCGCCGCGTACGGGTCACCGAGGAGGTCCGGGGATCCGGTGTCGGGCACCGCGCCGTCGGGCTCGGTGAAGACCGGATTGTCCCGGTCGGCGCCGCCACCGGTTCTCAGCTGCGGCACCGTGCTGTCGTCGTCCACCGCGGCGGCCACCTCGGGGCTCTCCTCCAGCGGTCGGTCACGATCGCTCATGCTGCTGCCCTCCTGTCCGCAGACGCGTTCCCTCGTCTCGCGTACCCCGTCCGGACCGGGCCATGCCGGGAAGGTCAGATCTCCCGGGCCTCCTCGGTGGCCGGCGGCTCCGCCGGGCGCAGCCACTGCCAGAGGACCATCAGGAGGCCGAAGACGAGCATCACCGCCCGGCCCAGAGGTTGATCCGCACCCCATGGGCCTTGTCGATCTCGGCCGCCGAGTCGAAGAGCCTGACCAGGCCGAACCGCGAGACGGCGGCGCCCCGGCCGGTGACCGGCCGGGGCGCCACGGGTGCCGCTCAGCGGCCGAGGACGCGGTCGAGGAAGTCCCGGTAGCCGCGGACGGCGATGCGGAGCTGCTCGGTGTCGGCCGAGCCGGCGTCCTGCCAGCCGCCCAGCTTGGTCTTTTGCGCTTGCAGCGCGGCGGAGAGGGCCTCGATGGCCTCCTCGACCAGCGACTGCGCCTCGCCGACCGCGGCCCGCGGGTCGTCCACGAAGCGGAGCTGGACGTCCCGCCAGCGGGTCCGGAAGCCCTCGGCGGTCTCCGGTTCGAAGAGCGTGGCGGCGTCCGCCGGCACGGCGCCCGGGGCCGGCCGGGCCGCCCCGGCGAG
>NZ_JAEVHJ010000516.1:0-2858 GCF_016802855.1 Micromonospora sp. ATA51
GGTGCGGGCGCGCGCCAGCCCGCGGAGGTGATGGCGCAGTCCGGCGCGGCGGCCGGCGCGGCCCCGGTCGATCGCCCGGGCCCACCACGGCAGCGTCTCGCGAGAGGAGCGCAAGCACATCGAGGAGGCGCTCAAGTCCGGCCAGCTCCCGGCCGTGGTCGCCACCTCCAGCCTGGAGCTCGGCATCGACATGGGCGCGGTCGACCTGGTGGTGCAGATCGAGGCGCCGCCGAGCGTCGCCGCCGGCCTGCAACGGGTCGGCCGGGCCGGGCACCAGGTCGGCGCGGTCTCCCGCGGCGTGGTCTTTCCGAAGCACCGCGGCGACCTGCTCTCCTGCACGGTGGTCGCCGAGCGGATGGCCGAGGGCGCCATCGAGGAGCTGCACTACCCGCGCAATCCCCTCGACGTGCTGGCCCAGCAGATCGTGGCGATGGTGGCGCTCGAACCGTGGCGGCTGGGTGACCTCGCCGTGCTGGTCCGCCGGGCCGCGCCCTTCGCCGAGCTGCCCGACTCCGCCCTGCACGCGGTGCTCGACATGCTCTCCGGGCGGTACCCGTCGACCGCCTTCGCCGAGCTGCGGCCCCGGCTGGTCTGGGACCGGGCCACCGACGTGCTCACCGGCCGCCCCGGCGCGCAGCGGCTCGCGGTGACCAGCGGGGGCACCATCCCCGACCGGGGTCTCTTCGGGGTCTTCCTGGCCGGGGCGGAACGCGCCGCCCGGGTCGGCGAGCTGGACGAGGAGATGGTCTACGAGTCCCGGGTGGGCGACGTCTTCCTGCTCGGCTCCTCGTCGTGGCGGATCGAGGAGATCACCCCCGACCGGGTGCTGGTCTCCCCCGCCCCCGGCCAGGCCGCCCGGATGCCGTTCTGGAAGGGCGACCAGCTCGGCCGCCCGGTCGAGCTGGGCCGGGCCATCGGCGCCCGGGTCCGCGCCCTGCTCCGGCAGGACGACCAGACCGCGACGGCGGCGTTGCGCGCCGGCGGGCTGGACGACTGGGCCGCCGGCAACCTGATGGCGTACCTGCGGGAGCAGAAGGTGGCCACCCGCTCCCTGCCGGACGACCGGACGGTGGTCGTCGAACGGTTCCGCGACGAGCTGGGCGACTGGCGGCTGGCCGTGCACTCGGTGCTCGGCGCCCGGGTCAACGGCCCATGGGCCCTGGCGATCGGCCGCCGGCTCGCCGAGCGGTACGGCGTGGACGCCCAGGTGATGCCCTCCGACGACGGCATCGTGGTCCGGCTGCCCGACACCGCCGACGAGCCGCCCGGCGCCGACGTGGTGGTCTTCGACCCCGACGAGATCGCCCAGCTCGTCGAGGAGTCCGTCGGCACCTCGGCGCTCTTCGCCGCCCGGTTCCGCGAGTGCGCGGCCCGGTCGTTGCTGCTGCCCCGCCGCGACCCGCGCCGCCGCCAGCCGCTCTGGCAGCAGCGCCAGCGGGCCGCCCAGCTCCTCGACGTCGCCCGCGAGTACGCCGACTTCCCGGTCACCCTGGAGGCCGCCCGCGAGTGCCTCCAGGACGTCTTCGACCAGCCGGCCCTGGCCGAGCTGATGCGCGACCTGACCGCCCGCAAGGTGCGGCTGGTCGAGGTGGAGTCCGAGCGGCCCTCGCCGTTCGCCCGCTCGCTGCTCTTCGGCTACGTCGGGGCGTTCCTCTACGAGGGCGACGCCCCCCTCGCGGAGCGCCGGGCCGCCGCCCTGGCCCTGGACTCGGGGCTGCTCGGCGAGCTGCTCGGCCGGGTCGACCTGCGGGAACTGCTCGACCGACGGTGCTCGCCGAGACCGAGCGGCAGCTGCGCTGGCTGACCGAGCAGCGCCGCCCCCGCGACGCCGAGGACGTGGTCGAGCTGCTCCGGGTGGTCGGCGACCTGGGCGAGGCCGAGCTGGCCGAGCGCGGCGCGCCGGTCGAGTGGCTGACCGAGCTGGAGTCCGCCCGCCGGGTGCTGCGGGTCCGCATCGCCGGGGAGGAACGCTGGGTGGGCGTCGAGGACGCGCCCGGCTGCGCGACGCGCTCGGCGTGGCGCTGCCGGTCGGGGTGGCCGAGGCGTACCTCACGCCGGTGGCGGACCCGCTCGGCGACCTGGTGGCCCGGTACGCCCGCACCCACGGCCCGTTCGCGGCGGCCACCTGCGCCGCCCGGTTCGGGCTCGGGGTGTTCGTGGTGGAGCAGGCGCTGCGCCGGCTCGCCACCACCGGTCGGGTGGTCTCCGGGGAGTTCGCCCCGGACAGCGTCGGCACCCAGTGGTGCGACGCGGAGGTGCTGCGGCTGCTGCGCCGCCGTTCGCTGGCCGCGCTGCGCCGGGAGATCGAGCCGGTGCCGCCCCGGGCCCTCGCGGCGTTCCTGCCCCGCTGGCAGCAGGTCGGCTCGTCGGCGCGGGGCGTGGAGGCGCTCGCCGCCGCGGTCGAGCAGTTGCAGGGCGCGGCGGTGCCGGCGTCCGCGCTGGAACGCCTGGTGCTGCCCGCCCGGGTCGCCGACTACTCCCCCGCCCAGCTCGACGAGCTCTGTGCCAGCGGCGAGGTGGTCTGGGCCGGGTCCGGGGCGATCTCCGGCGGCGACGGCTGGATCACCCTGGCGTACGCCGACGCCGCGCCGTTGCTGCTCCCGCCGCCCGACGAGGCGCTCACCCGCACGCCGCTGCACGACGCGGTGCTCGACGCGCTCGCCGACGGCCAGGCGCTCTTCTTCCGGTCCCTGTCGGACCGGGTCGGCGCCACCGACGACGCGGCGCTGGCCGCCGCCGTCTGGGACCTGGTCTGGGCCGGTCACCTCACCAACGACACGCTCGCCCCGCTGCGGGCGGCGCTCGGCGGCGGGGGCGCGCACCGGTCCCGCCCGTCCGCGCCGCGCACCCGCTACCGC
>NZ_JAEVHJ010000517.1:0-2858 GCF_016802855.1 Micromonospora sp. ATA51
TCTCTTCACGATCAGCCAGGGTCAACATCGCACGCACGGCGGAACATCCTGTCCCACCGAACCGCCAAGATCAAATGCTACGACCGGCTGAACCTGCCGGGACCTGCGGGGTGCGCGGTTCAACAGGTCGACGCTGGCCGGGGCGGTGATGCGCGGCGTCAATGTGTGCGGGCTCGATATCGATGCACCGTGGCTGGCGGACGGTGCACTTTTGATTAATGGTGTCGACGTCGTGCCGCTCGTCGAGGCCGAACTCAACCGGCGATTTCCTGGGCGCGAGCTGAAGCATGCCAAGGACCCGGATGACCTGCGATCGGCGTGGGCGGCGCTCGAACGGGCCTGGGCGGCCGCGGTCGACCGAGTTGGATCCATGCCCGCGGGCACCGTCGACGTCTCGATCGATGGCGAGTGGTCGTTCGCGCAGACCCTGCGCCACCTCGCGTTCGCCACCGACGCATGGCTCGGCAAGGCGATCCTGCGCCTGTCGCAGCCCTTCCATCCGCTCGGGCAGCCGCACGCCGAGTACGAGGCGGATGGATTCGATATGTCGGTCTTTGCCACGGGGCAGCCAAGTCTGGCCGAGGTGCGCGAGCTGCGTGCCGAGCGGCAGGCCATGGTGCGGGATTTCCTCGCGAGCGTCACGCCGGCGCGGCTCGCCGAGCCTCGACAAAACCCGTGGTCACCCGAACACGAGGAGCCAGTCCTGCACTGCCTCCACGTGATCTTCGACGAAGAGTGGGAGCACCTCCGCTTCGCACTGCGCGACCTCAACGCGCAGAAATAGGCCCATGTGTCCACTTGGACACGTGGAAGACCCCCATCGAAAGGACACCGACCTGCGTCACACTGCATAGTGCCGCAATATGCGGCAGATCCGGATACTGGAAGGCGGCACTGGCGGTGGCGTCAAGCAACGCAGAACTCGTTGCCCTCGGGGTCCTGCATGACGACGTGCCCGAGGACGTCGCCGTACCACTCCTCGCGGACCACCGCCGCGCCGGCGGCGACCAACTCGGGGACTTTCTGCCGGATCAGTCGGGCGCGCTCGACTATGTCCCAGGGGCCTGGACCGGCCACCCGGATATCGATATGCATACGGTTCTTGCCGGACTTGTCCTCGGGTACCTTCAGGAAACCAATGGCAGGGCCCCGGCCATCCGGGTCGACGATGGACGCGTTGTCGGGCTCGTCGAAACCGGATTCCTTGACATAGCCGAGGGCCAGCGCCCAGAAAGCAGCGATCCGCTGCGGATCGTCGGCATCGCATCCCAAGGTCCAGAAAGTCGCCATGGCGCCAACGTACGGGAGCTACGACACGCTGTCATCGGCATGTCCGGACACTCCGAGGGCTGCTGCTGGTCACGCTCCGCAGCACGCGGATCGCGGCAGAACAGTGCACTGACCTTGACTGTGCCCCTAGCGGCTTGGTGCTCCGCCATCAGACCATCTTGACGACCTGGACGGCCTGGCGGAGGCTCAGTGGGGCCTGCCACCCCGATGCTGGCAGGATGACCAAGTGCGTCGAATCGAAGCGGAATGGGTACGTCGCCTCCCGGATTTACGGCTGGATCGTGTTCTTGCGCCACAGTCGATGGAGCCGGTGGTCAGATACCACTTATCTGACGGAACAGTAAGCGCGCTGGACGAGCAGTTACAGCCCATCCAGCGGCTGTCCTTGGACGTGCCACCCACAGCAGAACTTCTTGCCGCAAGTCCGGACCTGGCGACCGTCGTCGTGACCGACACCCGTCGGGTCATCATCATGGCGGCAGGCCGACCAATCCCGGTCGAGATTGTGGCAGCCGATTCCGCGACGTTGCTACCGGGCGGCCGCCTGCTGGTCACCGCGCCGATACTCGAACGGCTGACGTACAAAGGCCGCGAGTACGACACCAAGGGCGAGCATCTGGTATTGCTGGTGGATCTAGGCTCGGGACATGTCCTGGACCAGGCCGTTCTAGATGCGGTGGACGCCAGTGTGACCACCGTGCCTCATCCGCACGACGGATCGGTAGTCCTGGATGCAGCCATGGGTCAGGATGGCGCTTTGATCTATGTCGCGCAGGTGCTGGACGACAGGCTCAAGGTGGCGCTTGTTGCCGAGAATGTGATCGCGGCGAGCTTCGCACCGTCCGGAGATCGCCTGCTGCTCACGCGTCACCCCAGCTTCGATAACCAGATATCCGTCCTGGAATGGCCGAGTCGGCGTCCCCTTGCTCGGCTCCACGCGGACGATATGGAAATCGAAGGTCTTGCATTTTTCCTGTACGGATGTTTCCTGAGCGACCGGCGGGTACTCCTCATGACCTACGAACACGGGCTGTTGCTGTGCACCGGCGAGCTCAATCCTGTGGGGTGGATCAGCCTGAATCCGCCCTTTCAGGCAAGGGACGTGGAGGTGTCGACAATGCGCGGTGTCGCAGAGGCCGTGTTCGGTGTTGCAGAGGACGTGTTCGCTGCCGACATCCGGGATGGGAAGTCCCTCTCTTGGACCCTTTGGCGAATCCCGCCTTCGAGAGTCGATGCAGACTGAGACGTATCGGAGGCATGTTGTCACGGAACCCGGATCGACTGCTGGCCGCGGTGTCCCCGGCCTCGCAGCCCACGCATGGCGCCTTACCCGGAGCCCTTCACGACGCACTCTATTCGGCACGAGCGGACGCTGACCGGGCGCGCGGTCGGCGGCAGTTGAGCGCGCTGCTCCGCTCGTCGACAAGAGTCGCTCCGCGCGGCGTGGCTGAACCTGGACATCAGCGAGCGGGATGATGCGGACGTGGCCAATGACAGCGGTTATCTGCTCGACAATCAGCAGGCGGAAGCGGGGACTCGCTTTGGCGCCCTGGCGGCGCTGTTCAACC
>NZ_JAEVHJ010000518.1:0-2830 GCF_016802855.1 Micromonospora sp. ATA51
ACCGGGCGGGCGTTGACCGCGCCGGGGTGGCCGGCGCGCTGGTCGGCCGGCGCAGCCGGGCGCTCTCCGCGCTCTCCGGCGGCGCGCTGCTGGCTGCCGCCGTGTGCACCCGGTTCGGCATCTTCCACGGCGGAGTCGCCTCCGCGAAGGACCCGAAGTACACCGTGGTGCCGCAGCGGGAGCGCGCACGGCAGCGCGACGGGCAGACACCAGACGACAGCGGGCCGGGCGCCGGCCCGAATCCGGGGTAGCCACGCATCAGGCGCCAGGCCCATGAGCCGATACGGGGGTTCAGCTCATGGCCACAACAACCGCGGGTCCGCGGGGAAACCGACAACCGACGCGGGGCCGGTGGGGTCGTCACGGTCAAGACCCACATCACCAACCTGATGACCGAGACCAGCAGCCCCAACCGGGTACGCCTGGCCCTGTTCGCCCGTGGTGCCTGAGCGGCGCCCCTCGCTCGGCAGACCCCCCCGCGCCCCGCGAGTGGAGGTGGGCCCGCCTCATCGTCCGCTGCCCTGCACCGGCTCGCTCCGGCCGCGCCTGGGTTTGATCCGACCCGGTTCGGGTAGGCCGCCGCACATTTCAGTGGGATACGTGCCCACAGCTGTCGCTGCGGATACCCAATGATTCGCAGGAGGGGGAACATACCCATGTTGTCGGTGCTCGACCCCCGCCATACCGTCGCCCCTCCCGGATACAGTCGCTGGCTCATTCCGCCGGCGGCGCTGGCGGTGCATCTGTGCATCGGGCAGGTCTACGCGACCAGCGTCTACAAGAACTCCCTCATCGCGTATTTCGGGGCCAGCCAGACGGCTATCGGGATCATCTTCAGCATCGCCATCGTCATGTTGGGGCTTTCCGCGGCGGTCGGCGGCACGTGGGCGGAGCGCAGCGGACCCCGCAAGACGATGTTCACCTCCGCGTGTTTCTGGGCAGCGGGTTTCCTGGTCGGGGCGCTCGGCATCGCCACCAAGCAGCTCTGGCTGCTTTACCTCGGCTACGGGGTGATCGGCGGCATCGGACTCGGCCTCGGCTACATCTCGCCGGTCTCCACCCTGATCAAGTGGTTCCCGGACCGGCCCGGCCTCGCCACCGGCATGGCCATCATGGGCTTCGGCGGCGGCGCGATGCTTGCCAGCCCGGTCTCCCGTCAGCTGCTTTCGCTCTACGATCCTGGCTTCCACCCCACCAACGCCGGTGCGGTGGCCTCGGGCAGCGCGCTGGTACGGCTCTTTCTCACGCTCGGCGTCGGCTACTTCCTGATCATGATGCTCGGCGTGCTGAACGTGCGGGTTCCCCCACCCGGCTGGCGCCCGGCCGGGTTCGATCCCGCCTCGGTCCGGGCCAAGCCACTGGTCACCACGGCGAGCGTGTCCGCGGCGAACGCGATCCGCACGCGCTCGTTCTGGCTGCTCTGGATCGTGCTGTTCACCAACGTGACCGCCGGCATCGGCATCCTGGAGCAGGCCGCCCCGATGATCCAGGACTTCTTCCGCGACAACGGCGTGTCGGCCGTCTCGATCGCGGCGGCGTCGGGTTTCGTGGGCGTGTTGTCGCTGTTCAACCTGGCCGGGCGGTTCGTGTGGTCGTCGACGTCCGACATAATCGGCCGCAAGCCGATCTACGTGGCCTACCTCGGCCTCGGCATGGTGCTCTACACCCTGCTCGCGCTGGTCGGACACACCGCCACGGTGGTGTTCGTGCTGCTGGCCGGGATCATCATCTCCTTCTACGGCGGCGGCTTCGCCACCATCCCCGCCTACCTGCGCGACCTGTTCGGCACTCACCAGGTGGGCGCCATTCACGGCCGGCTGCTCACCGCCTGGTCCGCCGCCGGCGTGGCCGGGCCGCTGATCGTCAACGGCGTCCTCGACGCCCAGGGCAAACCGGGCACGTTCACCGCTTCGGCGTACCGGCCGGCGCTGTTCACCATGGTCGCCGTGCTGGCCGTCGGATTCATCGCCAACCTGCTGGTCCGCCCCGTCCCGGAACGCTTCCACGAACCGGACACTGGCGGAGCGGTTCCCGTAGCGCCCGCCGAACGGACCGACCCCGTCGCCCTGCGGCCGGAGAGCCGGCCCGCGGCCAACGCCGTGGCCCCGCAGCAGGCCCGGCTCTGGATATCGTGGGCGCTGGTCACCGTGCTGCTCGGCTACGGCGTGGTACAGACCGTCATCACCGCCGCGAAGCTGATCACCGAGTGATCGCCGCTCCCGTCACGCGGCCCGTCCGCTCCAGCAGCTGCCGCCCACGCACCCGCCTCCGCCGCCGGGGAAGAGCAGGAACGCCTCAGGTAGTGCAGCGCGTCGTACCGCCGGGCGTCGGCACGATCGCACCGCCCATGCCGGAGCGGGTTGCTGCTGCCGCCGATCACCCGCCTGGCGACCAGCCCGGGCAAGCCGCGGCCGCCCTTCGAGACGTCGGGGCCCTGAGCCGGGCCGGCGCGGTCACTCCCTTCGCCCGGCGGATGGAGATCATATGTGGTTGACTGCTGGGCGGAGGCGTTCAGGCGGCTGGTGCCCCTCCCGGTCTTCAAAACCGGTGTGGTCCGGGACCCGGGCCAGGCGGGTTCGATTCCCGTCCGTCTCCGCCAAAGCAGGCGCAGGGAGATGACGCATGCCCGACGGCACGGCCGATCCGCGTCGGCGGGTGCCACGCACCGACGCGCTGCTCGCCGACCCGGCGTTCGCCGCCGCCGCCGGCACGCTCGGCCGCGACCGGGTCAAGGCCGCGATCGTCCGCGCGCAGCAGCGCGCCCGCCGCGGCGACATCACCCCCGAAGCGTACGCGGCGCGGCGGCTGGCCGACCTGCCGGCGCCCGCGC
>NZ_JAEVHJ010000519.1:0-2828 GCF_016802855.1 Micromonospora sp. ATA51
CGACCACCACGTCGACGACTACATCGCCCGCGCACGACTCAAAACCGCAGCCTGAAAACCTGACTCAGTTGTTCAGATTCTCGAACCCAAGGATCTAGCCTGGCGGGTCAGTCCTCGCTGGTCGGACCGAGCAGCCGGATCTCCTCGATGTCGATGGCCGCCTGCACCTCCCGCTGCACCGCGTCGTCGATCTCGTTGGAGTCGCGCAGCCGGGTGATCTCGCGGCGCTTGTGCTCGAGCACCCCGAGCCGCAGCCGGCGGGCGGTCTCGCGTTCCTCCGCCGTCTGGTGGTCGTCGGCTCTGCGGACGTCGTCGAGGTGCTCCTGGTAGTCGCTGCGGAGCCGGTCGACGGCGTCCGGCGACGCGCCGAGTTCGGCGGCCACCTGCGGCAGAGCGGCCAACCCGACCTCGGTGGCGCGGATCCGGGCCGTGCGTACCTCGTCCGCCCGCTCCACGTCGCCCGTCAGCCGCGCCCAGGTGACCACGAAGGGCAGCGTCGTGCCCTGGATCAGCATGGTCAGCACGATGACGGTGACGGTGACGAAGATGATCAGGTCGCGCTCGCGGACGGGGGTGCCGGCGCTGGTCGCCACGGGGACGGCGAGGGCGGCGGCGAGGGAGACGGCCCCACGGAAACCCGCCCAGCCGGCGGCGGTGCGTACCCGCCAGTCGAACTGGCTGGCGCGGCGGCCCTTGCGGCGGTCGAGGGTCTGCAGGGCGGGGATGGCGAGGTGCAGCCACCCCATCCGGGTGACCAGGACCACGGCCGTGACCACCGCGGCGATGCCGAGCGACTGCGTCGGCGAGTGGCTGGTGATGCTGCGCAGCGAGCGCGGGATCTGCATGCCGAGCAGCACGAAGAGACCGCCGTTGATCATGAAGGTGGAGAGGTCCCAGAACGCGAACGCGGTGATCCGGGAGCGGGCCCGGATGACCCGGGGCCCGGCGTACGACAGCAGCAGGCCGGCGACGACGACGGCCAGGACGCCACTGGCGTCCACGGCGTCGGCGAGCAGGAACGCGACGAACGGGGTGAGCATGCTCAGCCCGCCCTCGCGCATCGGATCGTCGACGTGCTTGCGGATCAGGACGGACGCTCCGCCGGCCAGTAGGCCGGCGGCGACCCCGCCGGCGGCGGAGACGACGAACCGGACCAGCAGGCCGGGCGCGCTGGGCACCGCGCCGCCGGCGATCACCCCGACGGCGACGGAGAAGAGCACCAGAGCGGTGCCGTCGTTGATCAGGCTCTCCGCGCGCAGCGTGGTCAGGATGCCGCGGGGCATCCGTTTGGCCAGCCCGGCGACCGCGGCGGCGTCGGTCGGTGCGAGCACCGCGCCGAGCACCCAGGCCGCCGCCGGCTCGACCCCGAGGGCCTGCGCGGCGTACGCGACGGCGACCATCGTGAGCACCACCAGGGCCACCGCCAGCAGGGCGATGGCCCCGAGGTTGGCCCGGATCTCCCGCAGGCTGATGACCAGGCTCTCCCGGTAGAGGATCGCGGGCAGGAAGAGCAGGAGCACCACGTCCGGTTCGAGCACCACGTGCCGGAAGGGCGGGAGGAGCCCGAGCAGGGCGCCCATCGAGATGAGCAGGACCGGCGGCGCGACGCTGTACCGGCCGCCGAGCGTGGTGCCGATGAGCACCGTCACGCCCAGCACCGCGATCAGCACGAGTCCGCTCACGTCGTACTCCCGTCATCCGATCGCCGCCGGCGCGGCGACGGGGGGGGATCACGTGTAGGCCGCCGCCCCAACATGGTGGAACGGCGGGTGCGGAACGCGCGGTCGAACCGGGTAATTGGCGCGGTGGCTACTCGAAGCGGGCGGTGTCTCCGGCCCCGCGGCGCAGGATCTCCGGCTCCGGTCCGGACAGGTCGACCACGGTCGTCGGCTCCACGCCGCAGTCGCCGGCGTCGACGACGGCGTCGAGGAGGTGGTCGAGCCGTTCCTTGATCTCCCAGCCCTGGGTCATCGGCTCGTCCTCGCCGGGCAGCAGCAGGGTGCTGGAGAGCAGCGGTTCGCCGAGTTCGGCCAGCAGTGCCTGGGTGACGGTGTGCTGCGGCACCCGGATCCCGACGGTGCGCTTGCGGGGGTCCTGGAGCCGGCGGGGCACCTCCCCGGTGGCCGGCAGGATGAAGGTGTAGCTGCCGGGGATGCAGGCCTTCACCAGCCGGAAGACGGAGTTGCTGACCTTGACGAACTGGCCGAGCTGGGCGAAGTCCCGGCAGACCAGGGTGAACTGGTGCCGGTCGTCGAGCCGGCGGATCTCGCGGATCCGGTCCAGTCCGCCCCGGTTGCCGAGCTGGCAGCCGAAGGCGTAGCAGGAGTCGGTCGGGTAGGCGATCAGGCCGTCGTCGCGGAGCAGGTCGACGACCTGCCGGAGGACCCGGGGTTGCGGATTGTCCGGATGCAGGTCGTAGTACCTCGCCACACCGGTAAGCCTATGCCGCCGGCCGGCCGGCGGCCGACCGGCACGGACGCCGAAAAGATCACGGGCGGAGGTTTGATCGACCGCGGAACTGGAAATGGTGGGGGCCGCTCGAAGAGGGGGGACGTTCATGTCCGAAGCAAGCACAGACCCGGCCGACCGTCCGGTCGAGGTGACCGACCCGCTGCTGTGGGGCCTGGCCACCGCGGTGGCCGACACCCACCAGGCCGACGAGGACGGCGCCTGCGTCAGCCCGAGCTGCGTCGGCGCGGCCTGGCCCTGCGCCGCCTGGAACAACGCGCAGGAGGGCATGCGCGCCGCTCAGGCGGCCAGCCGCCCGGCCTCGGCGGCGACCGCCGACACCGCCGACCGGGACCGCTCGGCTGACGAGGGCGGCTGGG
>NZ_JAEVHJ010000520.1:0-2812 GCF_016802855.1 Micromonospora sp. ATA51
CCAGCCCACGAAAAACCGGCGACGTCGTCCGCGCCGCGCTCCATCTCACCCACTTCGAATACCGATACCTAACCAAATCTTGTTGAGATCACTTCAGTGGACCAAGACGGGGCGGACCAAGCTGGCGGGCTGCTGGCGCCGCTGAGCCCGAGCTTCCCCGTCGCCCTGCACCCCGGGGTGACCGTGACCCTGTACGTCGAGGGTGGCGACGTCGGAGACGTGATGCGGTCCGGGGTCGAGGCAGCGCTGCGGGGCCTTTGAGTCGGTGGGGGAGCGCCCTGACCTTGCGCTCCGCGACCCTCTACACGGTCGCGGAGTTCGACCGGAAGTTCCTGAGTGAGGTCGGTCTTGGCGGCGCCGGCCGCGTCAACGGGCGGATTCGATGACGCGGCCATCGCCTGGACGGACGCGTGCGGTCCAGTCTGACAAGCGTGCTCCTGCGGCCTCCTGCGGCGGCCTGGCGCTGGGCCGTGTTGGCCGCCTGGTCCTCGAAGACGCCCTGACCGTCGCCCGTACGCCCTGCGAATCGTGGGCAATCGCACTACGGGCCTGGCCGGCATTGTCTCGGTGTCGGGCTGCTGCCGCTTAAGGTCGGCCAAGGTCCCCAAGTCCGGGATGGACCGCGCTCGCCGGTCAGCGCGGGTCGGGGAGGGGGCCATGAGGTTGCAGAAGAGGTGTGGTCATCGCCCGCTGCGGTCACCCGTACGGCTCCGGCCTCGGCCGGCGGCAGTGAATCGTCGAACGCGGCTCTGCCTTGCCCCGCGACTTCAAGCGGCTCCGCATCCGTTACAAACACCGCGCCGACATCCAAGAAGCCCGCTGAGCCTGGCCCGCTCGGCCGAACCTAGACGTGTTGACCCCCGCTCAGCGCCGCCGGAAAACGCAGACGAGCGCTGTCCGCTCACTGGTCATGGCCTTGCCTTCGGCGGCGGCCATGTTGGCCAGCATCCATCCTTCCGCCTCAATGGCCTGAATCTGTTCGGCGACGCCGCTCATGGGCGCAGTTACACGGCTGTTCGTGGTCGCCTCGATGATCTTGTAGACCAGGATGTGGTTGCCCTTTGCGAGCGACTCCCGGGCATGCTTGCCGGCTTCGTTGGCCTTGGCGTTGTTGATCCAGCCCATTGTGGTCCTATCTGAGTTGAGAAGTTGCGAACAGCAAGCCCAGCGGGGCGATGCATCTTGCACCTTGGCTATCGCACGCTCCACGGCCGGGGAACCGGCTGACGGGTCATTAACGCTCCTCTGGTTGGTCGCCGTATGGCAGCGTCCAGCTCGACCAGGGCGAGTGATTGGATCGCGGCACGTGAGACGGGTAGCCGAACCAGGGCGCGGGGACCGAGGTCAGAGCGGCCGCGTCGATCACTCGGAGCGCCGGTAGTGACGGTTGCGCTTACGGGCGACGTCGAGCAGCGAGTTGAGGGATTCCTGCGACCTGCCCGTCGCCGTGGCGAGCGACCCGAGCGGGTCGGCGTGTCCGCGACCGGCCAGGTCGACGAAGACGGCGAGCAGGTCGGACTCGAAGCCGTCGGCTTCCGCACCCCGTTCCCGGGCGAGCTCGGCGAGCCGGCCCTCGATGTAGCGGCGCACCATCACCTGGTACGCCCCGACGCTCGGCAGCACGTGGAACTCGGCCACCATGTCGTCGACCTGCCGTCCCATCGGGTGCAGGACCGCCGACGTGATGCCGCGCTCCCGGACCTCGGGCGCCGCGTCATCGGCGACCCGGATGACGACCTCGTCCGGTCCGTTGATGCCGGCCGGTCCGACGTCGCTGTGCCACCGGGCCGTGATGACCCAGCCCGTGTCCTCGCGGGACAACTCAACGGACCGGTCGGGCACCGCGCGACGGCGATTCTCCTGGAACATGGCGCACCTGTCTTTCCGGCGCCTCGTGGCGCCTACCTGACCGGCCGCGGAGGCGGCCGGTGTCGTACTGCCCGGCTCGGGGGCGGGGGTCAGGGAGTCGGGGTCGGGGTGGCCGCGCCCACGACGCTGCCGAAGAAGACCATGACCGTGAAGGCGATCATCGGGCCGACGAACACGTAGCCCAGGACGAGACCGGCGACCGCCATGCCGTGCCCCGATCTCCTGCCGTCCCGGGTTTCCCGCAGGGCGAGGTGGCCGAGGATGACGGCCAGGATGCAGGGCAGCCCGAACAGGCACCAGCCGCCGAGCACGCCGAGAATCCCGAGCACCAGCGACCCCGTCGCCATCCCAGACGTCAGCGGCGGCTGCACGGCGATCCGCTGCACCGCCGGCGGGTAGCCGCCGGGCTGGTAGGGCCCGGCCGAGACCGGCGGGTACGGGCCCGGCGGTCCGGACGCCGGCGGGTACGGCCCGGGAACGGCGGACACCGGCGGGTACAGCGTCGGGACGCCGGAGACCGGCGGCTGCGGGCGGGTGGGGTCGGGGCCGGGCTGCGGGTACGTCATCGTTCGGGGTCCGTTCTTCGGTCGAGTTGGGTGAGCAGGACGCTCACCTCGGTGTGCAGGCGACGCAGCTCGGCGGCCGTCGGCGCCAGTTCGTAGCAGTGGTGGTGGGCGGCGGTCGACAGGGTCGCCCACGTGAACGCGACGCGGCGGGCGACGCCGATGCCGGGCCCGAGCCGGCCGCGCAGCATCAGCTGCTTGGCCCGGCCCTGCCGGCACGAGGCGACCGGCGGCTTGACCTGCCGCCAGTAGGCGTCGATGCCGCCTTCGAGCGCGAGCCGGATCAGGCAGGCGCACGCCGCGGCCACCAGCCGCCGGTCACCGCGGTCGCGCCGAGGGCGCCGGCGCCGCGCAGCAGCTGGTCGGCCGCCGCCAGGCAG
>NZ_JAEVHJ010000521.1:0-2811 GCF_016802855.1 Micromonospora sp. ATA51
GCCGCCGGGCCTTACCGTCGGGGCATGTCCGGACCCGGCTGGGTGGTCATCGCCCTCCTCACCGGCGCCCCGCTGGTCATGGCCGGCTGGACGTGGCGCCGCCGGGCCTTACCGTCGGGGCATGTCCGGACCCGGCTGGGTGGTCATCGCCCTCCTCACCGGCGCCCCGCTGGTCATGGCCGGCTGGACGTGGCGCGCCCGTCGCCGTCGCACCCTCACCCGCGAGCAGAAGCTGGCGGCGGCCAGGAAGGCGGCGCGGGGGCTGCGCCGCACCGCCCGCCGCGCCGGCCCCGGTCTCTCCGACACGGAGAGCGCCCGCCCCACCGACAACTGGTCCAGTTTCCTGGGCGGCCCGCCCAGCGACGTCGGCGGTGGTACCGGGTGGATCTGACCGACGGAGCTAGTCAGGCGCGCAGCTTGCGGACCAGCTTGCGCAGGCCGGCCTGCCAGCCGTCCGGGTCCTCGGCGCGCCGCCGGGCGTAGCCGGCGACCTCCGGGTGAGGCAGGATCAGGAACCGCTCCTCGGCCAGCCCGGCGATGGTCGCGTCGGCGACCTGGTCGGGGGTGAGCACCGCCCCGGAGGCGGCGATGACCCGGGCGCCGAGGTGGCCGGCGGCGAGGCCGTCGGCGAGCATCGGGGTGTCCACGCCCTGCGGGCAGAGCGCACTGACCCGGATGCCGGCGTCCCGGTAGGTGATCGCGAGCCAGTCGGCGAAGCCGACCGCCGCGTGTTTGGTCGCGGTGTACGGAGCGTCCCCGACCGCGGTGAGCAGGCCCGCCGCCGAGCAGGTGAACAGCAGGTACCCCGAGCCGCGCCGCAGCATCGCCGGGAGCACGGCCCGGGCGGTGTAGACGTGCGCGAGGACGTTCACCCGCCAGGCCCGGTCCCAGTCGGCGTCCGGGGCCTCCACTCCCCCGCCGGTGGCCACCCCGGCGTTGGCGCAGAACAGGTCGATCCGCCCGTACCGCCGCTCGGTCTCGTCCACCAGCGCGTGGACCTGCGCCTCGTCGGTGACGTCCAGGCCGACGGCGTGCGCGACCGGGCCGATCTGCTCGGCGACCGCCCGGGTGGCGTCGGCGTCCAGGTCGGCGAGGACCACGGCGGCGGCGCCCTCGGCGACGAAGCGGCGGGCCAGCGCGGACCCGATGCCGCCGGCCCCGCCGGTGATCACGGCCACCCGGTCGGTGAGGTTCATCTGTCAGCTCCGGTCCGCGTCGGCGACGCCCAGCCGGGGGATCAGGGTGGCCAGGGCCGCCGCGCCGCCGGCGGCCAGCTCCGGGGTGGGCAGCAGCGCCATCACCGGTACGTCCACCCCGGCCTCGGCGTAGCGGCGGACCTGCGCGACGCACTGCTCGGGCGAGCCGTGCAGCACCAGCGCGTCGACCACCTCGTCGGGCACTGCCGCGGCGGCGCCGCGCCGGTCCCCGGCCGCCCACGCGGCCCACATCGGACCGAGCGTCGCCTCCCGGCCGAGCCAGCGGTGGAAGGCGGCGTACGCGGGGACGGTGAGGTAGCCGGTGATCAGCCGGCGGCCCAGCGCGCGGGCGTGCGCGGCGTCCTCGGTGGGGCAGACGAAGATCCGGGCGACAACCTCGAAGCCCGGCCGCCGGTCGCCGAGTTCGGCGAGGGCCCGGGGCACGTCGTCGGCGGCGAGCCAGTTGAGGATCACCCCGTCGGCCTCGGCGGCGGCGAGCCGGAGCATGCCGGGGCGTAGCGCGGCCAGCAGCACCGGCGGCGGGACGGCCGGGGGGCGTTCCAGGGTGAACCGGCGGACGGTGAACGTGTCGTAGACCTCGTCGACGGTCTCCCCGCGCAGCGCGGCGCGGAGGAACCGCAGCACGTCCCGGGTCCGCCGGAACGGTTCGTCGAAGCGGACGGCGTTCCAGTCCCGCACCAGCACCGGCGACGAGGCGCCGATGCCGAGGGCGAACCGGCCGGGCGCCGCCTCGGCGAGGGCGGCGGCGCTCATCGCCAGCAGCCCGGGCCCCCGGGTGAAGACCGGCGTGATCGCGGTGCCGAGCCGCAGCCTCGGCTGCCACGCCGCGGCGAGCGCCAGCGGGGTGAACGCGTCGGCGCCGGCCACCTCCGAGGACCAGACGTCGGTGAAGCCGGCCTGGTCGAGGGCCGCGTAGACCGCGGCGTGGTCGGCGAGCGGGATCCCGCTCAGCGGCACGGTCATGCCCCATCGGTTCGTCACCGGTCGATCGTGCCCGCTCGCCGTCGCCCCGAGCAAGATCCCGGTCGGTCGCACCGCCCCGATCCGGGCGATACCCGCTGTTCCGCCCGGAAAGAGTGTTACGACCGCCAGGTGGGCTGGAGCCAGGGCCGGAAGCACCGACCATGAAGGACGGCAACGAGAACGGCCTGCTGCGGGCCCGCGGCCGCCCGTGGGAGCCGGCCACCTCCCCCTTCTGACGGCGCCGGCCCCGTCGCGCCAGGGCGCCGGCCGGGACGTACCGGCGCTACCATCCGCGGGTGACCTTCTCGATCGTCGCCCGATCCGCCGACGGACGCCTGCACGGCGTCGCCGTGGCCAGCAAGTTCCTCGCCGCCGGCGCGCTGGTGCCGGCGGCCGAGGCCGAGGTGGGGGCCGTCGCCACCCAGGCGCACGTCAACCTCGCGTACCGGCCGCAGGGGTTGGCCCTGCTGCGCACCGGCGTGGCCGCCCCCGACGTGGTGGCCGGCCTGGTGGCGGCGGACCCCGGCCGGGACGACCGGCAGCTCGGCGTGGTCGGGGCGACCGGCGATGGCGCCACCTGGACCGGGCCGCGCTGCCACCCCTGGGCCGGCGACGGCTGGGCCGCCCAGGG
>NZ_JAEVHJ010000522.1:0-2804 GCF_016802855.1 Micromonospora sp. ATA51
GCGGCCAGGCGGCGACCAGCACGCAGCGGTACGCCCCGCAGCGGCGTGCCGTGCCGCCCGACCTGCACGGCGAGGGCGGCCAGCAGCAGCCCGACGAGCAGCGTGTGCACCGCCGCCCGGGTGGTCCGCCCGGCCAGCAGGCTGACCGCGCCGAGCAGCGCGAACGGCAGGGTCGGCGCGATGGCGATCAGCGCCACCAGGAGCAGGATGTCGGCCCGCGAGGCGCGGTGGAACAGGAAGAAGTCGGGGCTGCGGCCGAGCACGTCCAGCAGCGGCTGGGTGACCACCAGCCCGACCAGGGCGACCAGCTCGAGGAGCCGGCCCAGCTCCGCCCGCCGGGGCCGACCCGGTCGCGCCGGGGCGGACGGTACGGGTCGGAGGTCGGGCGGCGCCAGCGTGCCCTCAGCCACCCACCACCGCCTGGTAGAGCGTCCGGGTGCCCGACGGCAGTTCCGCGCGCCGGATGATCCGGCAGCGCGCCGCGAGCAGCCGCTCGAAGGCGTCCCGCCGGTAGTCGGGGAACAGCCCGTCCGGCTTGTTGGCCAGCAGCCGGCGGGCCATCGGGTCCTCGGGGTGGACGAACTCGACCACCAGCGCCGCGCCGGGCGCGCCCAGGTTCGCGAGCTGGTCGACCACCGCCGCCAGCGGCACGTTCCGCCCGATCGCCAGGTGGTGCACCACGGCCAGGGCGAGCACCACGTCGGCCCGGGTCCGGTCGGCGAAGCCGGCGCGCTCGACGCCGCGCCAGCCGCCGCCGGGCGAGGGGTCGGCGAGGTCCATCACCAGCGGCAGGATCCGCCGCTGGCCCTCCGCCCGCAGCGCCCGGTAGAGCGCGTCGACCACCGCCGGTTCCTGCTCGACCGCGACCACGTACCCGGCGTGCCGGGCGGCGATCCGGGCGTACCGGCCGTCGTTGGCGCCCAGGTCGAGCGCCAGCGCCGGGGTGTCCACGCCGGCCACCGCCTCCTCGACGAACCGCTCCTTGGCCAGCCGGTCCTGCGCCGAGTAGCCGCAGGTGCGCTGGTAGTCCGACCAGTGGCTGCCGCCCGGCGGGCGGTCCAGCCGGCGGACCAGCTTCTCGATGCCGCGGACGGTCGCCGCCGCCAGCTCCCGGGAGTACCCGGCGTCGCGCAGTTGGGCCCGCACGTCGGTCGTGGTGGCACGCGAGTTGCGCCGCTGCATCGCGCCGTGCAGGTGCACGTGGGTGAGCACGCCGGGCAGCAGCCGGCGGGCGCCGCCGAAGAACCGGCGCATCTGGTCCGGCTCGATTCCGTCGACCCGGGCGCGCAGCCAGGGCTGGAAGTCGACGCCCAGGTGGGCCTGGAGCAGCAACGGATAGAGCAGTGTCTGGCAGAACTGCCGGTACCCGGCCCACGGCTCGCCCTCGCGGAGCGGCTCGAAGGAACCGACGTCGATGAAGACCGGCGCGGCGCCCCGCCACTGGAGGTTGTACGCCGAGCCGTCCTTGGTGGTGAACCCGCCGTCGAGCGCCGCCCGCAGCACGTCCAGGTGCAGCAGCGCGGCGTCCCGCAGCATGCCGAACGACCACTCGTAGGGGTGTGAGACGAAGGGGATGCGCTCGTGGCGGAGCGTCGCGGACCAGGGCGGCGTGGCGGCGACCTCCTCGGTGCCGCAGACCTTCCCCTCGGTCAGCAGGGCACGGAAGAAGCCGCTGCCCGCCAGGGCCCGCCAGTCCGCGGTCGCCCGGTCGTCGAGACCGCGCAGCACCTCGCCGTCGCGGTGGAAGACCCGGTTGGTCGGGTCGCGGAAGGATCCGGGGTCGGCCCGGAGGCCGGTGTCGGGGTGGGTCATCGCCGCTGCCGGCCCGTTCAGCGCTGGTCGGTGGGCTGACGGCGGAACCGGGCGACCAGCCGCCGCCAGTAGAGCTTGGCCGCCACCGCCGCTCCGGCCACCCCACCGACCACCGCCTGCACGATCAGGCTGCCGGACCCCGCGTCCAGGTAGGCCAGGTGCATCACCGGCTGCTCCCTTCCCTCGCCGTCATGGAGGCCGGCCGCGACGAGGCATTTAGCCGTTTAAGCCGGACTTGTCTCCTTGACACCGTACGCCGCGCGGGCCGGTCGTGAAGGCCACACGGGTCACTGCGCCCACGTCCGTTCCGTTCAAGACGACCGGCCCCGTCCGCCCCTACCGTGACCGCCATGACACCTCACTTCGACCTGATCGGCATGGCCGTCACCGACATGGCACGCACCCTGGACTTCTACCGCCGGCTGGGGCTGGCGATCCCGCCCGGCGCGGAGCGCGAGTCGCACGTGGAAATCACCCTGGACAGCGGTGTCCGGCTGGCCTGGGACACCGTCGACATGATCCGCGGCTTCGATCCGCACTGGACGGCGCCCACCGGAAGCCCCCGGGCGAACCTGGCGTTCCGCTGCGCCGACCCGGCCGAGGTCGACCGCTGGTACGCCGAGCTGACCGGGGCGGGACACCACGGCCACCTGGCGCCCTGGGACGCCTTCTGGGGCCAGCGGTACGCGGTCCTGCACGACCCGGACGGCAACGGCGTGGACCTGTTCGCACCCCTGACATCCCGCTGACCCGCCCGGCCGGTCAGCTCCCAGCAGCCGGGTGGGTGGCATCCCGGCCAACTCCCGCACCTCGCGGGTGAGGTGGGCCTGGTCGGCGTAGCCGGCGCGAGCCGCCGCCTCCGCGAGTGGCGTGCCGGTGCGGGCCAGGGCCAGACCTCGGCCATGACCGTCAGGAGGGCGGTCTCGTCGTTGGCGACCCGGCGGGAGTAGACCAGATGGCCGTCACCGTCGACGGCGGCGACATGGTGGTGG
>NZ_JAEVHJ010000523.1:0-2783 GCF_016802855.1 Micromonospora sp. ATA51
GCTGCGCACCGCTGGCACAGCAGTCCCGCCCGCAACGACTTCCAGCGATGCCCTGCGCCACCGTTCGGGCGGCCAGGATGATAGCGGTGTCAGCTTCTGGGCACCTGCGCCGGGCCGACGGCCTCGCCCTGGTCCGCGCCTCGGTCGGCCGGTACGGCGACGAGACGTCGCTGCAGCTGACCGACGACGACCTGGTCGCCACCGTGCACCGGGAGCTGTCCAAGGTGCTGGGCGGCCCGCTGCCCGCCCCGGTCGCCAGTCACGTGCAGCGGTGGGGCGGCGCCCTGCCGCAGTACGCCCCCGGTCACCTCGACCGGGTGGCCGCGGCCCGGACGGCGCTGCGCGCCGCCACCCCACGCTGGTCCTGGCCGGCGCCGGCTACGACGGCGTCGGCATCCCGGTCTGCGTCCGCTCCGGCGAGACCGCGGCCGAGGAGATCATCACTGCCCTGGGAGGATCGGGTTCATGACCGAGCAGACCAACGCGGCCAGGCTCAAGGAGCTGAACGCCACCGTCCGTTACACCATGTGGTCGGTGTACCGGGCCACCAGCCCGCTCCCGTCGCTGCGCGAGAACGTCATCGACGAGGTCGAGGCCCTCTTCGAGGAGCTGGCCGGTAAGGACGTGACGATCCGCGGCACGTACGACGTCGCCGGTCTGCGCGCCGACGCCGACCTGCTGATCTGGTGGCACTCCTCGTCCAGCGACGCCCTGCAGGACGCCTACCTGCGGTTCCGGCGGACCACGCTGGGCCGGGCGCTCACCCCGGTCTGGTCGCAGATGGCGCTGCACCGGCCGGCGGAGTTCAACAAGAGCCACATCCCGGCGTTCCTGGCCGGCGAGGAGGCCCGCGCCTACCTCTGCGTCTACCCGTTCGTCCGCTCCTACGAGTGGTACCTGCTGCCGGACGCCGAGCGGCGGGAGATGCTCGCCGAGCACGGCCGGCTGGCCCGCGGCTACCCGGACGTGCGGGCCAACACGGTCGCCTCGTTCGCCCTCGGTGACTACGAGTGGATGCTCGCCTTCGAGGCCGACGAGCTGCACCGGATGGTCGACCTGATGCGCGACCTGCGGGCCTCCGGCGCCCGGCGGCACGTCCGGGAGGAGATCCCCTTCTACACCGGCCGCCGGCGCTCGATCGCCGACATCGTCACCTGCCTGGTCTGAATCCCGGCCGACACGCGAGACGGGCCCCGGAGTTCCCTCCGGGGCCCGTCGTCGTTCCGGGTCAGCCGATGTAGACGAGACCGTCGGTGATGACCCGGGGCCGGCCCGAGGTGCCCACCACGACGATCTTCACCGTGTGCCGCGCGCTGCTGGACCAGCTCTTGGTCCACATCACCCGGCGGTAGTCGGTGGTGCTGTTGCGCAGGTCCACCGTGGTCTGCTTGACGCCGTCCACCCAGATCTCCGCCTGGCCGGAGGTCGACGTCCGGGTCGCCAGGAAGGCGACCGAGCGGGCGGTGACGGTCCAGGTCAGCGAGGACTTGGCGGCCGTCGAGGTCAGCGCCGAGCCGCCGAGGTAGGAGCTGCCGGTGCTGGTCGACCAGGTGCCCGTCCGGGTGGCCTTGGTCTCGGGGAGGAAGATCGGGATCCAGCTCGCCGAGGTGGTGGCGGTGTTGCCGGCCCAGTCCTGGGCGCGCATCGACCATGCGGTGGCGACGCTCGGCTTGGTGGTGGTGCCGTAGCTGCCGCTGGCGGCGAAGGTGCGGCTGATCGGGGCGGTGAGCTGGACCGAGCCGACGCCGGTGTTGTCCGCCGCCCGCCAGTTCACCGTCACCGGCACAACCGTGCCGCTCACCTGACCGGCCCGCAGGGCGAGGGTGGGTCCCTGCGGGAAGGTCGGCGCGGCGGTGTCGACGACGAACGCCTGCGCGGCGGTCGCGTTGACCCGGCCGATCTTGTGCGCGGCGCGCACCACCACGGTGTGCGTGCCCGCGGGGACGGTGACCGACGCCGACCGGGCGGTGCCGGCGGCGGTGGCCACGACCGTGCCGTCCACCACCACGTCGAAGCGGGAGATCAGGTTGCTCGGCGTGATCGTCGTCCAGGACGCGGTGAACGTGCTCCTGGTGTAGTACGTCGTGCCGCTCAGGGTGCCGGTCAGGCCGGTCAGGCGCAGGTTGGCGGTGGTGGCCGCCTTGGCGCGGATGGTCGCGAGCTGGGCGTAGAGCGCGTCGCCGGGGCATTCGGTGGCCACCGCGTCCCGGTGCCCGGAGATCCGGTTGAAGACCACCTGCTCGCCCAGGTGGTACTTGCCCTCCACCCCGGAGGTCAGGGTGACCTTGCCGAACGGGTCGTTGCCGTACGCGCCGAGCTTGTACGCGGCGACGTGCGCGACGGCGTCCTGCACGCCGGTGGGGATGCCGGCGCTGATGTAGGTGCCGAGTACGGCGATCGCGGCGTTGTCGGTGTTGAAGCCGTAGGTGTGCGCGCCGGTCACCGGCTTGTCGATGCCGCCCTTGCGGCCCTCGAAGACGACCCCGCACTTGTCGACGAGGAAGTTGTATCCGATGTCGTTCCAGCCGTTGCTCTTGACGTGGTAGATCTCGATGCCCCGGACGAGGGCCGCCGAGTCGGCGCAGCTGTAGTCGTTGGTGCCGGCGGTGTGGTGCACGAAGAACGCCTTGACCGTGGTCCCGTACGTCGGCGGGTCGGTGACGATCGACTCGTCGGCCTTCCACTCCGCGCGGGTGACCACCTTCGGCGTCGGGATCGGGTTCGCCGGGGCGGTGGCGGTGGGCGCCACGGTGGGCGCGGTGGTGGTGGGCGCCGGGGCGACG
>NZ_JAEVHJ010000524.1:0-2779 GCF_016802855.1 Micromonospora sp. ATA51
CTCCAGCAGGCGGGGCGTCGGCGTCGGTCGCCCGTCGGTGCCGGCGTCGCGGCGGATCCGCACCTCGGTGATCGCCCGGTGGTCGATGTCGGCCACCACCAGCTCCCAGCCGTCGACGGTGACGCTCTCCCCCGCCACGGTGGGGATGTGCCCGAGGCAGGTCAGCACCAGCCCGGCGATGGTGGTGTAGTCGCCGGCCGGCCGGCCGGGCAGCGCCACGCCCAGGTCGGCCAGGTCGTGCACCGGGAAGGTGCCCGGCAGCAGCAGCGTGCCGTCCTCCTCCGTGCGGACGGAGCTGAGGTCGCGGTCGGTCTCGTCGTAGATCTCGCCGACGATCTCCTCGAGGATGTCCTCCAGGGTGACGATCCCGTCGACCGCGCCGCGCTCGTCCACCACCAGGGCGATGTGCTGCCGTTCGGCCTTGAACTGGCGCAGCGCGTCGACCACCGGCAGCGAGTCGGGCAGCAGCATCGGCGGTCGGGCGCACTCGTCGACCGGCCGGTCGTCCGGCACGCCGACCAGGTCGCGCAGGTGGATCACGCCGACCGCGTCGTCCAGGCCGCCGTGCCGGACCACCGGGGCCCGTGAGTGGCCGGTCGCGGCCAGCACCAGCCGGGCGGCCTCCGCGGTCGTCCCGCTGTCGAGCGTGAAGACCTGGAGCCGGGGTACGAGCACCGCCCGCAGCTGCCGGTCAGCGATCTCCACCGCGCCGGCGATGATCGTCCGCTGTTCCTTGGTGAAGCCGTGGTTGCCGGCGACGATGTCGCGCAGCTCGTCCGGGCCGATCTCCTCGGGCTGGTGCCCGGGGTTCAGCCCGAAGAGGCGTACCACCAGGTCGCTGGTGGCGCCGAGGGCCCAGACGGCCGGCCGGGTGAAGGTGGCCAGCAGGTCGAGCGGCCTGGCCACCACCAACGCCCACCGCTCGGCGGACTGCATGGCGATCCGCTTCGGGGCCAGCTCGCCGAAGACCAGGGTGACGAAGGTCAGGGCCAGGGTCACCGCCACGATGGCGACCGTCCCGGCCGCGTCGCCGAACACCCAGAGCAGCGGTACGAGCGGCCTGGCCAGGGAGACCGCCGCGGCGGCCGAGGCGAGGAAACCGGCGAGCGTGATGCCGATCTGGATGGTGGCCAGGAACCGGTTCGGGTCCTTGGCCAGCCGGGCCAGGGTCCGGCCGGCGCGGCTGCTCCGCTCCAGCCGCTGGAGCTGGCTGTCCCGCAGCGAGACCAGGGCCATCTCACTACCGGCGAAGGCCGCGTTGACGATGACCAGGACTCCGACCAGGGCCAGTTGGCTCCAGTAGCTCTGCACGCCCGGTTCTCTCCCTCACCGCGCCCAGCGTCGGCCGGCCCGGCCGACGCCGCCGGCCGGGAACCCGGTCGGCGTAGGCCCCACTGTGCCCAGCGGCGGGGTGGCTGAATCCTCCCGGTGGCGGCGGGCCGTCAGGCCGGCGCGGGCAGGTCGAGGACGTACGCGTCGCCCTCCGGGCGGAAGCCGAGCCGGTGGTAGTAGGGGGCGACCATGCCGGGCGGGCTGACCACCCGGCGGAACCCGCGGTCGGTGAAGAGGCTGCTGCGCCGGTAGACGAACTCGCCCGGGGTGAAGTCGCGGAACGGCGGGGTGACGTAGTCCAGGTCGATCTGGGCGACCCCGCCGGCCTCGGCGTGCGACACCACCACGCCGACCACCTCGTCGGCGCGGACCACCAGGAAGGCGGAGCGTCGGCGGTCTTCGGGGTCCCAGTGGAAATCCGGGTTGAACCGGGCGATGTCGGGCGCGTGCACCCGCAGCGTGTGGGCCAGGAACGCGTCGCCAGTGCCCACCTCGACCACCTGGTACGTCTGCTCGTCGTGCCGGGTGGCCAGCATCTTCCGCAGGTACCAGACATTGACCACGGCCAGCACCACGTTGAGGCCGACCATCGGCCAGACGTGCACCGCCGCGTTGTAGCCGATCAGGATCAGGCAGCCGAGCAGGTTCAGCGCGCGCAGCCGCAGGATGCGCGTCTGCAGCAGGGACCAGACCAGCAGCGCGGAGCCGGCCCAGCCGACGAGTTCCAGCCAGTTCACCCCGGGGAGACTAGTGGTCGCCCAGCTCAGTGCCGTCGGCGGGCAGCTCCAGCACCCATTCCTCGACCTCGGCGCCGCGGCCGTCGGCGTACCCGGAGTCCTCGCCGACGACGACGAAGCCGCACTTGCGCAGCACGGCCAGGGAGGCGCGGTTGTCCTTGGCGACGCGGGCGTGCACCGGGCCGCGCGGCAGCTCGCGCAGCAGCGCGGCCAGCGCGGCCGTGGCGTGGCCCCGGCCCCACCGGCGCGGGTCGATCCAGTAGCTGACCTCGGTGCGCCCGTCGACCGGGAAGGCAGCCACGTGCCCCACCACCTCGTCGTCGACCAGCACGGTCCGGGTGACGATGCGCGGGTCGGCGCGGATGCGTGCCCAGTGCGCGTCGAACGCCGCCCGGTCGGCCGGGTCGGCCGGCCCGAAGGCGGCCATCCAGTTGGCCTGCGGATCCTGCTGGTGGGCGAAGAACTCGGGCAGGTCGGCGTCGCGTACCGGACGGAGGCGCACAGCGGAGGTCACCCGCCGGAGGATACGCAGGCCCACCGACGCACTCGGCACCTCCGGCCCGGTGACCCTCGGCGTCAGCCCGGCCGTGCCGCGCAACGTCCGGGAGCGGTCACCCGGGCGGTGGACGCCGAGCCCAGGACGGGCCCGGCCCGCCCGGTGGCGTCGGAGGATCGGCAGATGACCACACCTCGCCTCCGGCGGGTCCGCG
>NZ_JAEVHJ010000525.1:0-2779 GCF_016802855.1 Micromonospora sp. ATA51
GGAGGGCCTCGCCGGGACACCGGCTGGACGAGGCGCAGACCGGCGTCCTGCTGCGCCTGCTCGACATCGCGCTCGCCGCCCGGGTCGGCGCGCCGCGCCGGCGCCGCTGGCCGCGGCCGCGCACGGCGTCCGGCTCACCCTCACCCCGACGCCGGGTCGGTTCACCACGATGGCCACCACCGCCGGCCGTCTCCACCTCGACGGGTATGCGCTGAGCGTGACCGCCGCGACGCACACCGCGGTCCGCCGCCCGGAGCTGGTCTCGGCATGACCGAACCGACCCGTCACCGGTTCGCCGCCGACATCAGCGACCTGGAACTGGCCGACTACCAGCGCGCCGTCCGGCTGGTGCTGCGCCACCCGCTGATTACGGCGACCTGGCCGGACGAGCGGGCGCTGCCACGGGTCCGGCGGTTCGCGGCGACCCTGCGCCGGGACCTGTCCGAGGCGTTCGGCTACCGGCTGGAGTTGCACGGCGCCACGGCACGGCTGGTCCGGGCGAAGGACCGGTTGGATCCGACCCAGCCGGCGCTGTCGCGCACCGGCCGCGCGTTCGACCGCCAGCGGTACGCGTACCTGGCGTTGTGCCTTGCGGTGCTGGGCCGCGCCGGCATCCAGATCACCCTCAGCGAGCTGGCGGACTCGGTGGCCGCCGACGCGAACCGGATCACCGGCCTGGGGCTGGACCCGGACCACGGCGCGGACCGGCGGGCGTTCGTGGACGCCGTCGGCTGGCTGGAGGAGCGCGGTGTGCTCCGGCTCGCCGACGGTTCCAGCGCCGCCTGGGCCAGCGACCCCGGTGCGGGTGAGGCGCTGTACGACGTGGCGCGGGACGTCGTGCTCGCGCTGTTCCGCCCGACCCGTGTCCTGCAGCATGTCGAGTCGGTGACAGCGCTGCTGGACCGGACGATGGCCAGCAGCGGCAACGCCGAGCGGCGTCAGGCCGCCCAGGTCGCCCGACGGGCGGTGGTGGAGGGCCCGGTGGTTTATCTGACCGACGTCGAGCCGGCGGTCGCCAACCACCTGCGGGGCGCGGCGCTCGCCGCCGACCTGGTCCGGCTGACCGGGCTTCGGCTGGAGCGACGCGCCGAGGGCGTGCTGCTGGTGGACACCACGGGCTTCACCGTCGAACGGTTCCCGGGCACCGGTTCGGTGGCGCAGGCCGCCGTGCTGCTCGCCGTCGAGATGGCCGACCGGGCCCTCGACCCGGACGGCCGCCGGGTCCGGCGGCTCGCCCCGCCCGACCCGCACGCCCGGCAACGCGCGCTGGTCGACCAGCTCGACGCCGGCCTGCCAACCGCCACGCAGGTGCTGCTCGACGACGCGGTGTCGCTGCCCCCGACCGGGGACGACCCGGTCGACGCGACCGGCGAGGGCCGCCTTCCCCTCATCACGACAGCTTCCTGCGGGACGCGGTCGGGGAGATTCTGCGACGGTACGGGTCCGCGTTCGGGGCCCAGTGGCACGCCGACCCGGAGCGGCTGCGTACCGAGGCGGTGGCGTTGCTGGAACGGTTCGCCGCGGTCATCCGCGTGCCGGGCGGCGTCCTGGTCCAGCCGCTGGTGGGCCGCTACCGCCACACCGTCGCCGCGGTCCGGCAACGGGCCGCCACCGAGACCCTCTTCTGACCTTGGAAGCCTTCATGATCGAACAACGCGCCGTCCGCCGCTTCGCGCCCACCCGGGCCGGGATCATCAACCTGTGGGACTACCGCGACGAGGAGTTCCTCTTCGTCGACGGGTGGTTGGTGCTGCGCGGGCCGAACGGCTCCGGCAAGACGAAGGCGCTGGAGGTCCTCTTCCCGTTCGTGCTCGACGGGCGGATCGAGCCGCGCCGGCTCAACCCGTTCGCCAGCGAGGACCGGACGATGAAGTCGAACCTGCTCTACCGCGGGCAGGAGGTGGCCCACGCGTACGTGTGGATGGAGTTCGGCGACGGCGACTCGTACGTGACGGTCGGCATCGGACTGCGCGCCCACCGGCACGTCGACCGGGTGACCCGCTGGCACTTCGTCACCGACGGCCGGATCGGCGTGGACTTCTCCCTGCTCGACACAGACGACCGGCCGCTGACCCGGCGCGACCTGATCGACCAGCTCGGCGCCGACGCGGTGCGGGACTCGCCGGAGGACTACCGGCATCTCGTCGACGCCCGGCTGTTCGGCCTCGGCCCGGCCCGCTACGAGCAGCTGCTCGACCTGGTGCTGACGCTGCGCAAGCCGCAGTTGGCCAAGGACCTCAACCCGGTCGAACTCTCCCGCACCCTGCAGCGCGGGCTGCGGCCGGTCGAGGACCACCTGCTTGTGGAGGCCGCCCGCTCGTTCGACGACATGGAGGCCGTCGCCCGTACGCTCGAAGGGCTGGCCGCGGCGGACGCCGCCACCGCCGCCTTCCTCGCCGTCTACTCGACCTACCTGCGCACCCACGCTCGCGCGGCGGCCGACCTGCTGACCGGGCGCCGGGACGCGGTCACCGGCCGGTCCGCGGCGTTGGCCGACGCGCGTCAGGAGGCCGTCGTGGCGGCCGAGTCCGAGACCGCGGCCACCGCGCGGCTGCGGGCCGTCGAAGGCGAACCGGGTCGCCTGCGCGCGCACCTGGACAGCCTGAAGAGCTCGGCGGCCTACCAGTCCCACGAGCAGCTCGCCGACCTGGAACGGCACGTGCACGACCTGGCCGACGCGGCCGAGCGGGCTCGCCGTACCGTCGCCGTCGAGCGGGACGCCACCGCGCGGCGGCGCGGACGAGTGGGAACGGGCCGCCGTGGCGACCGCGACGCGCGG
>NZ_JAEVHJ010000526.1:0-2767 GCF_016802855.1 Micromonospora sp. ATA51
GCGATCGCGGCCGCCGCCGCACGGTGCTGACTGATCGCGCCGCCGCCGCACGGTGCTGGCTGATCGCGGCTGCCGCCGCGAAGCCGAACGCGCCGCCGGCCACGGCCGGCAGGATGGTGACGCTGTCGCCGTCGTTGAGCTTGGCGTCGAGCGCGCCGAGGAAGCGGACGTCCTCGTCGTTGACGTAGACGTTGACGAACCGGTGCAGCGCGCCGGCGTCGGTGACCAGCCGGGCCTTCAGGCCGGCGTGCCGGGAGTCCAGGTCGGTGAGCAGGTCGCCCAGGGTGTCCCCGGCGCCCTCGACGACCTTCGCGCCGCCGGTGTAGCTGCGCAGGATGGTGGGGATGCGAACCTCGATGGCCATGATGTCGTGCTCCTTGATCGGGTGTGCCGCGGTGACGGGAAGGAAGGAATGGGCCGGCGCTGAGAGGTCAGCGGCCGGAACACTCGTAGTCGACCGTCGCCGGGCTCTGCCCGAACATGTAGGACTGGACGGCGTGCGGGTCCACGACGGCATCCACGATCCGGACCGGCTCCTCGGTCACCACGCCGTCGACGATCCGGAAGGAGCGGATCTCCTCGGTGTCGGGCTCGCGGGTCGAGACGAGCAGGTAATGCGCCCCCGGCTCACCGGCGAAGGAGACGTCCGTGCGGGACGGGTAGGCCTCGGTCGCGGTGTGCGAGTGGTAGATGACGACCGGCTCCTCGTCGCGGTCGTCCATCTCCCGCCACACCCGCAGCTGCTCCATCGAGTCGAACTCGTAGAACGTCATGGACCGGGCGGAATTCTCCATCGGGATGTGCCGGGTCGGGGTGTCGCTGCCGACGGGACCGGCGACCACGCCGCACGCCTCGTCCGGGTGGTCGCGGCGCGCGTGGGCGACGATCGCGTCGACGATCGACCGGTCGATGCTCAGCACGCCGACCAGCCTAACGCCTGCCGCTCACACCCGGCGAGGTGGCGGCCGTCACGACTCAGTCGATCAGGGCGTTGAGCAGGGATTCCTGCAAGTAGCCCAGATACGCGTAGACCGACAGCTGGAACACCCGGGAGGAGGTGGGGTCCTCGGCGACCGCGTCGTCGAGCTCCTCGCCCAGGTCCGTGCCGTCCTTGATCTCCAGGCGGACGCCCATCGCCAGCCGGGCGTCGTTGAGCGCGCGCAGCCACGCCTCGGCCGCCTCGGCGTCCAGGCGCACCTCGCCGCCGGCCTCACCGGAGGAGTCGGGCAGGGCGGCGAGGATGGCGCCGGCCTGGTCGATCTTGGCGGTCTTCAGGTCGCCCTCGGTGTACCGGCGGAACTCGGCCGTGCTCGCCGAGTCGTCGGGATAGACCTCGGGGAAGAGCCGGCCCACCACCGGGTCGCTGTGGTCGAAGCCGTCGGTGAGCAGGCCGACCACCTCGGAGGCGACCTTCCGCAGCACCCGGACCTCGTCCAGGGCCAGGTCGGCGACGTACCGGTCGCCCTGACGACGGAACATGCTCACGACCGGTCCACCGTTGCCCACAGCCCGTACGCGTGCAGCTGCGACGCGTCGTGCTCCATCCGTTCCCGAGCGCCGCTGGACACGACGGCCCGGCCCTTGTGGTGCACGTCCAGCATGAGCTGCTCGGCCTTCTCCCGGCTGTACCCGAAGAGCTTCTGGAAGACCCAGGTCACGTACGTCATCAGATTGACCGGGTCGTCCCACACGATCGTCACCCATGGCCGGTCGGAGACCGGCACCTCGTCGGTGTCCGGCGTCTCGACCGGTGCAACCTGTGGAGCCGCCATGCCCCCCATCGTGCCACCGGATTCGGGGAAGCGATGAACCGGAACGCCGCGCCGGCCCGGATCACCCTCCCGGGCGGGCGGAGACGGGTCGGCGCAGCCGACCTCAGGCGAGCAGGATGCCGTGGTCGACAGCATCGGTGAGCACCGCGCCCAACGAGAGACGGATCACCTCGAAGCGACGGGACACCTCGCTGGAGAGCTCAAGCTCCACCTCGCGCAGCGCCCGCTGCGCCCAGGATCGCGCACCGTTCGGGTCGTCGTTGCCGGGCCCGCGCCAGTGCTGCCAGCAGCCCCCGGACAGGGCCACCCCCACCGGCGGCAGGACCTCGACGCGTTCCGCACCGGGAAAGCCGGCCAGCGCGTCGATGGCGCCCGCACCGCTCAACCCCGCCACCCCGGCGGTGCTGGTGACCAGGAGGACCCGGTCCAACTCCCGACCGGCCGGGTGGTCGGCGAGGCCCCAGCGCACGGCATTGGCGATCCGGCGACGCACCCCCGCGGCGAGGGGCGCGCCGAAGACCCGAGCCGCCGCCTCGTCGAGGATGGCCCGGGCGGCCTGGTCGCACTGGGCAGTGGCGAGCAGCGACAGGGCCTCCATCTCCCGGTCGAGCAGCTGCGGCAGGCCGGCGGGGCCGACCCCGAAGACGATCTCCTGCACCACCCGGAGGTGGATGTTGGCCAACTCCAGGGCCAGGTGCTGGCGGATCCGCTGGGCACAGGAGCGGATTTGCCGGTCCAGCCGGTCGCCGACGTCACCCGGGTCCAGGCCGGGCACCACGCTCACCCGGCCGTGCTCGCCCGGCAGCACGGGCGGCTGCGCGCTGGCCCGGCGCAGCCCCTCGTCGGCGGCCCAGCCGACCAGCGCCCGGCGCAGCGCCGCGTGGTCGGCCTGGCCGACCCTTGCCGTTCTCGGCCTTCAGGTGCGGACGGAAGTGGAAGTCGAGCAGCGTGGTCACCTGCGGGTCGACGACCAGCGAGACGCTGCCGCCGTGCCC
>NZ_JAEVHJ010000527.1:0-2762 GCF_016802855.1 Micromonospora sp. ATA51
TCCGCGTGGGTGCCGTGGTTGCGGTAGGTGGCGTTCGGGACGTCGCCGCCGCTGTAGCCGACCCGCGTGGACACGACGCCGGGCTGGTGGCGGAACAGCTCCTCCATGCCCCAGAAACAGCCGCCGGCGAGGATCACCTTTTCGTTGGTCACGTCGTCTCCTTACTTGTCGTCGGCGTCAGTGTTGGTGTCACCCGTGAACAGGGTGCGGTATTCGCCGTACCCTGCGTTCTTTAGGTCATCGAGGTGGATGAACCGCAACGACGCGGAGTTGATGCAGTAGCGCAGTCCACCCTTGTCGGGGGGACCGTCGTTGAAGACGTGGCCGAGGTGGCTGTCCCCGTGCAGCGAGCGGGCCTCAGTCCGGATCATCCCGTGGCTGGCGTCTTCGCGCTCGATGACGTTCGTCTTGGCGATCGGCTTCGTGAAGCTCGGCCAGCCAGAGTTGCTGTCGTACTTGTCGACTGATGCGAACAGCGGCTCGCCGGACACGACGTCGACATAGATGCCGGGCTCGTGGTTGTCCCAGTAGGCGTTGGCGAACGGGCGCTCGGTGCCGTCCTGCTGGGTCACGCGGTACTGCTCCGGGTCGAGCCGCGAAACGGCCTCCGGGTTCTTGTGGTACTGGGTCTGCTGGGGCACAGCTCTCCCTTCCCGGCCTTTCGGCGTGAAGCTGGGGAACCAGGTGAAACGCTCCTGGACGCGCAAATGTACAGACACCCTACGGGCCGGTTGTATTCCCGCAGCCCCCATCTTTTGTGGACCATCAAGTCCGGAAAAGATGTCCGGAGTGGCCGGCTGGCTGCCGTCGTCACGGTGGGTGACCTGGGGTACGTCGCCGGCACAGTAGCACCCGCTTGACTCCAAGAGTGTACTTGACCGACCAGTTCTACCGTGACTAGGTTCGGGGCGTCCGGCTGGGTGCCTCCGCTGGATGACCGGCGCCATCGCCGACGTCGACATCATGGCCGGCCGCAACTGACCCTCGAAACCTAACGCCGGGATCACGCCGGCTGGGATGCGGACGTGCCCGTACGCGTCCGCAGCCCGCGCCCGCGGGGAAACCACCAGCAAATTCAGCGAGACCGTGGCTCGGCCGACCCGCACGTGAACAAGTGTTCGAGTAGTCTGCTCTGCGTGGAGTGGCGAACGCGCTGGCACATCACGATCCGCTGGGACCGGGCCGACAACAGCCCGGCCGGCGTGACCGTCGTCGAGCGCGTCGCCGATTCCCCCGCCGAGCTGCGCCGCCTGATCGACCGGGCCCGCGCGGACCCGCACGTGGTCGCCTTCCCCGTCGCCAGGTCCGCGAGCTTGTCGGCGACGAGCTGCAGGAGTGCCACAACGGGCACGGCTACGCCGGCGGCTCGGCGACCACGCCGATGCGGGACTGTTGGCCGTGCCGATGCGGCGGCCACCTGGTCATCCGCTGCCGCATGTGCCCGGACGTGCAGGTGGAGCCGCGGGTCAGCCGGGACTTCGATACGCGGTGAAACCCAGTCAGCGCCGGGACAGCACGAAGGTCACCGGCGAAAGAGCGGCGGGGTTGAACAGGAAGGTGGCATGGCCCTTGCGCCTTCGTAGGCGCCGGTGCCCCCGGTTATCGCCGCGATGCTGGTGGCGCCTTGTACGAAAGCGCCAACGCCTTCGGTGGTAATGGTTCCATGTTGCAAGGTTGTGACGGTCGTGCAGGTCGTCGTCGCGGTGGAAGCTTCGATCACGGTGCAGTGCCCTTCCGCCTTGCCCGCAGGACTCTGATCCTTGGCCCAGACAAGCGTGTCGCGGAAGACCTCCCGGTCGCCGGTGTGACTCGGGTCGCCACCATTGAGGAACGCGTCGATGGTGGCACCGGTGTCCAGCAGCCGCAGAGTCTCCTCGTGGTCGGCGGGACCACTGCCGACAGCGCCCGCGAGCGCCGCCACAGGAGCGACGAGAACCGCTGTAATCAGTGGGCTCAACCGCATGACTGTGCCTCCTTTTCGCCGAGGCGAACGCGCCACTTAAGAATGGCGCACCCTCAATAGATGGGGCCCGCCGGGCCAGGGCGATTGCGTAGTCGATCGGTGGGTGCCCTGAGCTGGGAATCTACGGGGTGAGTGGCCTCTGTGGAGGCAGGAAGAGCGGGTGAGATCGCGTCGGTGATCATGGAGTTCTCTAGGCTTCACGACACCCCGAGGACCTCACCCGCCGATGTCATCATGCCTGATCCCCGCGCTGTCTTCGGTCGCCGGCGCCCCTGGCACGTCACCACCGTCCGTTACCGCAGGTGAGACAACGGGACTGCTACACGCCTTGGCGGCGGTCCCGGATCCTCGAGATCCACGGGGAGTGCGTTACCCGCTGTCGGGTTTGCTCGCGGTCGCGGTGTGCGCGGTCCTCGCGGGGGCGTCGTCGTTCGCCGCGATCACCGATTGGTTGCACGATCTGGATGAGCAGGCCCGCGACCGGCTCGGCTTCGGCCATGGGGTGCCGGCGGGTACGACGGTATGGCGGTTGCTGACCCGCCTCGACGATCAGTTGTTGTCTACCGTCCTCGCGGGTTGGCTGAAGGTCCGCGCCCGGCCGGTCACACCCCGGCCGCACCGGTATCGGACGGTGATCGCCGTGGACGGGAAAACGCTGCGGGGAGCCCGCCGTGCCGACGGTGGTCAGGTTCACCTACTCTCCGCGCTGGACACCAGCACCGGCATCGTCCTGGCCCAGGTCACCGTGAGCGCGAAGAGCAACGAGATCCCCGCGTTCGCACCGCTGCTCGACGCGGTC
>NZ_JAEVHJ010000528.1:0-2741 GCF_016802855.1 Micromonospora sp. ATA51
CCGCAACCCCGAACGATTCGTCCGCGGCATCCCACAACCACCCGCCCTACCCGAGGCCGCGTGGATCAACAAGCCCGACGACGAGCCGACTCAGTCAACGAACCCCTGAACCACCCGCCCCGAAAAGGTTGACACCTTCCGTCCCGATGCCCGTCGGACCAGCACGCCGCGCGCGGAGATTCGCCTGATTGTCCGGCAGCCTCGTGTCTTTGGTGCGTCTGGCGGGTACAGCGGACCTATAAGTGCCCAGGGAGATCACAGGCCGAGCATCACTGGCGTGCCCGGGATGTCACCGGCGATCAGCGCCGCCAGCGGTGTGGCGATGTCACGGGGTGAGAACAGGTCGGTTCCGCCGTATTCGGCGATGTCTCCGTGCCGCCACCATCGCATCCCGCTGATGTGCTCGGCGGCGAGGTCGTCATCGGACAGCGCGCCGCGGGGATCAAAGCGCGTGGTGCGGACGAGGAAGTAGTCGTTGACCAACCCGTCGTAGCCGTCCCGGCCGGGAGCGGCCACCTCCTGGTGCCAGACGTGAGGCGGGTCGGCGTCAATGACAAGCCCCGTCTCCTCGTGCAGCTCCCGGCGCAGTGCCGCCAGCGGCAGTTCACCGGGCTCGATGCCGCCGCCCGGGGCCGCCCATACGACCGTTGCGCCCGTCGGTACAGCTGGATGCGGGAAGCTGAAGCGGCACAGCAGGACACGGTCATCATCGGCCAGGATGACCGCCCGGACGGCACGTCTTAGCCTCGCCGTGGCAGGCGTCTCGTTCATATACAGATGATCAGGGCGCCAGCGGCCGGGCCGCAAGCCGTCGAGCGTCGAGGCCGTCCCATGACGAGGTACTCGTTCCGCTTTCCTACGATGAAGCACTCGTGCTTTCTGACCTCCTCGCGCGTTGGTACGAGCAGGGCTACCAGGCGCTCGACTTGAAGGACCGGGCAGAGAAGCGGGTCCTTGACGACCTGTGCGCGACCTTCGAGCCTGTTATTGACCAAGTCTTCTCGGCGAACTACGCCGAGGTCGTCGCGGCGGCGCGGCAACGAATCAGAGCAGCCTGGGAGGGCTGATCGAGCCGGAGGGATGCGTGTAGGGCACGACCGCTCATCGGCACGTGCGTGCACGGGGATCGAGCCGACGCCTGCGCCGGACATCTACGGAGAGTGACGGGAGTTCCTGCGTTTCGGCGCGCCCACTCGGCGGCATGAGCGAGCGTTTGAGCCCGGCGCGGTCAAAATCGGGGGCTGTCAAATTAGTTCTTACACCCCCAAGATCGCGGTTCCCGCGCGTGGTTGTGGCATGGTGCGTTGGGTTGCGCCGCCGGGCGATGGCCTATTCGTCTGTGTGCCTGCGGTGCGGCTTAGTCTGTCCGCATGCGACGCTTCAACGACGAAGACCTCACGGGCGCGGAGTTCCGCGAGTGCGACCTGAGTAGGGCGCGGCTGGTCGGCGTGGTCATGCAGGACGTTGAGATCGACGGTTTGGTCACCAACCTGGTGGTCAACGGCGTGGAGGTGATGTCGTACGTCGAGGCGGAGCTCGACCGCCGGCACCCGGTGCGGCTGCTGATCCGTTCCGATGAACCGGCCGACCTGCGCGAGGCCTGGCGACAGCTGCGGAAGGCGTGGGCGACGACTACCGAGCGGGCCGGGTCGATGGCCGAGGGCAGCGAGGATCTCGGCGTCGACGGCGAGTGGTCGATGGTCGAGACTCTGCGTCATCTCGTCTTCGTGCACGACTCGTGGTTTCGGCGCTGCGTACTCGGGCTGACCGAGCCGTTCACGGCGATGGGACTGGCATCTCCGTTCGTGCCGGATCAGGAGGGGCTGGGGCTGGACAGGTCCGCCCGGCCGGGTCTCGACGAGGTGCTAACCGTGCGCGATCGGCAGGCGTCGGAGATTGAGGCGTGGCTGGCCGAGGTCACACCCGAGCAGCTCGCAAAGCCCGCGCCGGTGCCGGACGACGACAGATGGCCCCCGTATGCCAAGGGCCGGCGCGTGCGGCAATGCCTCGGCACTGTGCTCAACGAGGAATGGGAACACCACGGTTTCTGCGTGCGCGACCTGGACAAGCTGTCGCGTCGGGGGGCTCCGTAGGTGTGGTGATGAGGGATCTCCCGCCAAGATCCCGGCCCGAACGGCGCGTGGCCCCCGTGTTGCGATGGGTCGAACGTTCGGAGCGTCGAGTCCGCGGCTCATCAGCCCCGCGGCTCGGCGACGGTCAAAGGCGCTCGCCCGATGTCATGGGCGGATTGGCGCACGGATCTCGGCATGTCCGGGAGCTGGGCGGCCCAACTCGCCGTGACGTTCCATAGCGAGCTGATCGCGGCAGATGTGCGCACCTGACCTTGTTCAGGCGCCGACGGTATCAAGTGCGCGGGGGCTCTGCTCGAGGGGTTTCCTGAGCTGGGCTCGGACTGCCTGGCACGGTGAGCTGGTTAGGGGCATGGCCCGCTGGGTGAGTGGCCAAATTGCCGGCATTGGTCCGACTCGCGAAACAGATGGACTGCATGTCCTATGAGCCCGTGCGAGCCCACCGGATTTGGTGGCTAACGGTGATAGGTGAGTCGACCTGATTGGGCTGGCCGCTGAAGATCGTCATCCCGGAAGGTGTCAACCTTTTCGGGGCGGGTGGTTCAGGGGTTCGTTGACTGAGTCGGCTCGTCGTCGGGCTTGTTGATCCACGCGGCCTCGGGTAGGGCGGGTGGTTGTGGGATGCCGCGGACGAATCGTTCGGGGTTGCGG
>NZ_JAEVHJ010000529.1:0-2711 GCF_016802855.1 Micromonospora sp. ATA51
CGCCGCTGCGCCGGCCGCCCGGCCGGTGTCGGCCCGTACGCCGCCCGCCGCGCCTTCCTCGCCGAATTCGAGGCCGGCTGGTGCACGTCTCGGTGGCCGCCCGGGACGTCCGCTCCTGGGTGCACCGGCTCAACGAGCCGGCCGACTGGGCGTTCGGCCTGCCGGTCACCGCGCCGGCCCGGCTGCTCTGGGCGGTGCCGGAGTGGCGGCGCCGGATCGACCTGCCGGTGCTCTGCCAGCCGGCCGACGAGCCCCGGTTCGAGGAGCTGATCGCCACCCTGGGCAAGGTCGCCGGGGCCCGCCAGGCCGACGACCCGTTCGGCGTCCGGCTGGCCGCCGCCGACCTGGCCCGGCTCTGCCCGTCCGTGCTCCGGCTGGCCAACCCCTCGGTCCGGGTGGCCTCCCGCCGGGGCGCCCTCGCCGCAGTGCTCGACCTGCCGGTCGCCCCGCCCGGCTACCGCGACGACATGCTGCGCTGCCTCGGGCTGCGGCCCGCCTCCGTCGGGGAGGTGAGCGTCGCCGCCGGTCGGCTGGTGACCGGGATCGTGCCGCTGGTCCGCCCGTACGCCGAGGAGATCGCCGCGGTGTCCGGCGCGGACCTGGCGGACGCCCTGCTGGACGGCCGGCTGGACCGCTACCTGGCCCAGCTGACCCGGGCCGTCGCGCCCGCCGTGCCCGGCCATCGGGACGCGGCGGCGGTCCCGGCGCCGCGTGCGGGACAATGGGTCACTGTGCCCGCCTCTGACGCGCCGCTGACCGGCGCACCCGCCACCGCCGGCGAACCCGCGGCCCCCGGCCCGGTCCGCCCGTCCCGGCTCGACCCGGCCATCGCCGCCCGGCTGCGCCGCACCCCCGACGGCCTGGTGGCCGCCGTGGTGCGCCAGCACGACACGGGCGAGGTGCTGATGGTCGCCTGGATGGACGACGAGGCGCTGCACCGCACCCTCACCAGCGGCCGGGCCACCTACTGGTCGCGCAGCCGCCAGGAGTACTGGGTCAAGGGCGCCACCTCCGGCCACCACCAGCACGTCCGCTCGGTCGCCCTGGACTGCGACGGCGACGCCCTGCTGGTGAGCGTCGACCAGGTCGGCGCGGCCTGCCACACCGGGCACCGGACCTGCTTCTTCACCGAGCTGCCGGTGACCTCCCCGGAGGCGACCTCATGACCGACGGCGCGGTCAGCCCGGACCAGGCGACCTTCACCGACCTGGCGGCCCGCTGGCGGGTCGTCCCGGTCACCCGGCGGCTGCTCGCCGACGCGGAGACCCCGGTCGGGGTCTACCGCAAGCTCGCCGGCGGCCCCGGCACCTTCCTGCTCGAGTCGGCCGAGCAGGGCGTCGGCTCGGCCGGTATGGCCTGGTCCCGGTACTCGTTCATCGGCGTCCGCAGCAGCGCCACGCTGACCGAACGCGGCGGCGCCGCGGTCTGGACCGGCGACCCGCCCGCCGGCCTGCCCGTCGACGGCGACCCGGTCCGGGTGCTGCGCGAGACCGTCGCGGCCCTCGGCGGACCGGCCTGGGACCCGGCCAGCGACATGCCGCCGCTGACCGGCGGCATGGTGGGCTATCTCGGGTACGACCTGGTCCGCCGCTTCGAACGGCTGCCCGAGTTGACCGAGGACGACCTCGGCGTGCCCGAGCTGGGCATGATGCTCGCCACCGACCTGGTGGTGCTCGACCACTACGACGGCTCGGCGATCCTGGTCGCCAACGCGATCCTGCCCCCGCCGGACGCGCCGGACCGGGCGCCCCAGGTCGCGGCGGCGTACCACCACGCCGTGGGCCGGCTCGACGCGATGACCACCGCGCTGTCCCGACCGATTCCGCCCATGATCTCGACCGTCGACCGGCCGCCCGCCGGCGAGGTGGTCAGCCGCACCCCCGACGGCGGGTACCCGAAGGCGGTGGAGGCCGCCAAGGAGGCGATCCGGGCCGGCGAGTGCTTCCAGATCGTGCTCGCCCAGCGGTTCGAGCGCGATACGCACGCCGACCCGCTCGACGTCTACCGGGTGCTGCGCACCACCAACCCCAGCCCGTACATGTACCTGCTGCGTTTCGACGGCTTCGACATCGTCGGCTCCTCGCCGGAGGCGCACCTGAAGGTCAGCACCGGCGCGGACGCCGGCGGCGGGCGCTGCTGCACCCGATCGCCGGCACCCGGCCGCGCGGCGGCTCCCCGGAGGCCGACGCCCGGCTCGCCGCCGAGCTGCTCGCCGACCCGAAGGAACGCTCCGAGCACGTGATGCTGGTCGACCTGGGCCGCAACGACCTCGGCCGGGTCTGCCGGCCCGGCACGGTCGAGGTGCCGGAGTTCGCCACCATCGAGCGGTACAGCCATGTCATGCACATCGTCTCCACCGTGGTGGGGGAGCTGCGGGAGGACCGGACGGCCTTCGACGCGCTGGCCGCGACCTTCCCGGCCGGCACCCTCTCCGGGGCGCCGAAGGTGCGGGCCATGGAGATCATCGAGGAGCTGGAGCCGGTCCGGCGGGGCCTCTACGGCGGCACGGTCGGCTACTTCGGCTTCGGCGGCGACCTGGACATGGCGATCGCCATCCGCACCGCGCTGATCCGCGACGGGCGGGCCTACGTGCAGGCCGGGGCGGGCGTGGTCCGGGCAGGCGCTGGTCAACCTGCGCGCGGAGCTGGGTTTCGCGGACGCGGGGGCGTTGAAGTCGGCGGGGGACAAGGTCTCGCACGACCTGATCCGTA
>NZ_JAEVHJ010000530.1:0-2703 GCF_016802855.1 Micromonospora sp. ATA51
CGACGCGACGCGCCCCCGGGCCGCGCCGAGGCCACGGTGGCCGCGCACGTGGCCACGGACCGCTGCGCCGGCTGCCGTTCGCCCTCGACGACCGGGGCGGGAGTCACCGCCCGCCGGGAGCGGGCCTGGGACGACGCCGCCCGGGCGTGGCCGCCGCCTTCGACGCGGGCTCCCGGTCGGTCGCGTTCGCCACCATCGGCGACCCGAACGTCTACTCCACCTTCGGCTACCTCGCCCACGGCGTGCGCGCGCTGCGCCCGACCGTCGAGGTCCGCACCGTGCCCGGCGTCACCGCCATGCAGGAGCTGGCCGCCCGCAGCGGCGTCCCGCTCTGCGAGGGCCGGGAGCCGCTGACCCTGCTGCCGGCCACCGCCGGACTCGTGCCGGTCGCCGACGCCCTCGCCGGCCCCGGCACCGTCGTCGTCTACAAGGGCTGGCGCCGCCACCCCGAACTGGTCGACGAGCTGCGCCGGCAGGACCGGCTCGACGACGCCGTGCTCGGCCGGGCGCTCGGCCTGCCCGACGAGCGGATCGGGCCGGTCGACGAGGACGCCGACGACCTGCCGTCACTGTCGACCGCTGGCTGGTCCCGGCCCGCCGGGACCGCCGGGGAGGAAAACTGTGACCGCCACCGGAAAGGTGTGGTTCGTCGGGGCCGGCCCCGGCGCCGCCGACCTGCTCACCCTGCGCGCCGCCCGGGTCATCGCCGAGGCCGACGTGGTGGTCTGGGCGGCCAGCCTGGTCCACGCCGACGTCCTCGCCCACGCCCGCCCGGACGCCGAGATCGTCGACTCCTCCAGCTGCCCATCGAGGGGGTGCTGCCGCTCTACCAGCGGGCCGCCGAACACGGGCTGACCGTGGCCCGGATCCACTCCGGCGACCCCGCGCTCTGGGGCGCGGTGCAGGAGCAGCTCGACCTCTGCCGGGCCCTCGGCCTGGCCGTGGAGATCGTGCCCGGGGTGTCCTCGTTCACCGCCGTGGCGGCGATCGTCGGCCGCGAGCTGACCATCCCCGAAGTGGCCCAGTCGGTGATCCTCACCCGCCTCGAAGGCGGCAAGACCCCGATGCCGCCGGGGGAGCGGGTCCGCGAGTTCGCCCGGCACGGCACCACCATGGCGCTCTTCCTCTCCGCCGCCCGCTCCGGGCAGGCGCAGGCCGAACTGCTCGCCGGCGGCTACCCGGCCGACACCCCGGTCGTGGTCGCGTACCAGGCGACCTGGCCCGACGAGCTGGTGGTCCGCTGCTCGCTCGGCGACCTGGAGGCGACCGTCAAGGAGCACAAGCTCTGGAAGCACACCCTCTTCCTGGTCGGCCCGGCGCTCGCCGCCGGCGGTACCCGCTCGCACCTCTACCACCCCGGGCACTTCCACACCTTCCGCCGGGCCGAGCCCGCCGCCCGCGCCGAGCTGCGCCGCGCCCGCGCCGGCCAGGCCGGCGCCGTCGACCCCACCGGGCACGACGGACGCCCATGACGTACGTCGAACCGCCGCTGCGCGAGCCGGACCTGCCGCGGACCGCGAAGGTCCGTCCCACCGCGCTGCGCACCGGCTGGACCACCGGAGCGTGCGCCACCGCCGCGGCCAAGGCGGCGGTGACCGCCCTGGTCACCGGGGTGCCGCAGCAGGCGGTGGAGATCGGCCTGCCCGCCGGCCGGCGGGTCACCTTCGCGGTGGCCCGCTGCGACGTGGAGCCGCGCCGGCGGGCCGAGGCGGTGGTGGTCAAGGACGCCGGGGACGACCCGGACGTCACCCACGGCGCGGAGCTGACCGCCACCGTGGACTGGCGGGACACTCCGGGGTTGCGCCTGGACGGCGGTCCCGGCGTCGGCACGGTCACCAAGCCGGGGCTCGGGCTGGAGGTCGGCGGGCCGGCCATCAACGAGACCCCGCGCCGCATGATCGGGCAGGCCGTGGCCGAGGTGGTCGACCTGACCGAGGTGGGCGTGCGGGTGGTGATCAGCGTGCCGCGCGGCGAGATCATGGCGCGGAAGACCACCAACCGGCGGCTCGGCATCCTCGGCGGCATCTCCATCCTCGGCACCACCGGGATCGTCCGCCCCTTCTCCACCGCCTCCTGGCGGGCCAGCGTGGTGCAGGCGGTGCACGTGATGGCCGCGCAGGGGGAGCGGACCGTGGTGCTCTGCACCGGTGGGCGTACCGAGCGGGCCGCCCGGGCGCTCCTGCCGGAGCTGCCCGAGGTCTGCTTCGTCGAGGTCGGCGACTTCACCGGGGCCGCCGTCACCGCCGCCGTCGGCGACGGCATGACCGGGATGGTCTTCGTCGGCATGGCCGGCAAGCTGGCCAAGCTGGCCGCCGGCATCCTGATGACCCACTACACCCGGTCCAAGGTGGACCTCTCCCTGCTCGGCGCGGTGACGGCCGAGGCCGGCGGGGACGGCGACCTGGTCGCGGCGGTCGCCGCGGCGAACACCGGGCGGCACGCGTACGAGCTGTGGGAGGCGGCCGGCCTGCTGACCCTCGCCGGAGACCTGCTCTGCCGCCGGGTCCGCCAGGTCCTGCTCCGCTTCGCCGGGCACGCCGTCCAGGTCGACGTGGCCATGGTGGACTTCGCCGGTTCCCGGATCGTCGCCTCCTCCGGCCGGTGGGCCGCATGACCACCCCGCCGCCCGCCGCCGGGGCGCTGGTGACCGTGGTGGGGATCGACGCCGCCGGGCGGCCGGCGCACCCGGGGCTGGCCGAGGCG
>NZ_JAEVHJ010000531.1:0-2675 GCF_016802855.1 Micromonospora sp. ATA51
GCCCGGCCGAGCCGGACGCGCGCCGGCACGGCGAGCGAGAGGAGACGCTGATGGGTCCGCTGCGGTTCGGTGGTGCTTTGTGGAGGGGGCACGGGGGGACACATCTACCGTTGCTGGCTTTCGCCGACTGCCTGCGCCGTCACGACCCGCGCGTCCGGATCACCTGCCTGGGCACCCCGAAGGGCCTGGAGAACGAGCTGATCCCGCCGGCCGGCTACGACCTGCGGCAGATCCCGGCCTACCAGCTGCCCCGCTCGGTGAACATGAGCCTGGTCCGGACCCCGGACCGGATGTGGAAGGCGGCCCGCGCGGCGGGCAAGGTGATCGACGAGGTGCAGGCCGACGTCGTGGTCGGCTTCGGCGGGTACGTCTCGGTCCCCGGTTACCTCGCCGCCTGGCGGCGCGAGCTGCCGATCGTCATCCACGAGGTGAACGTGCCCCCGGGCGTGGCCAACCGGCTCGGGATGAAGTTCACCAAGAACGTCGCCGTGGGCTTCCCGCACCAGCCGGCGCAGGCCGAGTCGCTGCGCGACGCCCGGGTGGTCGGCGTGCCGCTGCGCCGGGGTATCGCCGGGCTGGACCGGGCGGCGATGCGGAACGCCGCGCGCGCCCACTTCGGACTCCGCCCCGACCTGCCGGTGCTCTTCGTCGCCGGCGGCTCGCAGGGCGCCCGCTCGATCAACCTGGCGGTCTCCGGGGCGGCCAAGGAACTGGCCCGCAACGGCGTGCAGGTGCTGCACGTCATCGGCGCCCGCAACGAGCCGGTGTCGGTCCCCACCGACCTGCCGGTGCCGTACGTGACCCTGCCCTACCTGTCCGAGATGGAGCTGGGCTACGCGGCCGCCGACCTGATGCTGGCCCGAGGCGGGGCGATGACCTGCGCCGAGGTGGCCGCGATCGGGCTGCCCGCCATCTACGTGCCGTACCCGCACAGCAACCAGGAGCAGAAGCGCAACGCGCTGCCCGTGGTGGAGGCCGGCGGCGGGCTGCTCGTCGACGACGCCGAGCTGACCCCGGACTGGCTGGAGCGGACGATCATCCCGCTGATCCGGGACCCGCAGCGGCTCGCCGCGATGGGCGCCGCCGCGGGCGGGTACGGGCGCCGCGACGGCGATGTCGCGCTGCTGAACTTCGTCTACGAGGCGGTGGCCCGATGACGTCGGCCACCGCGACGGGAAGGTACTCGGAATGAACACCGCGCAGTTCACGCCCGCCGGCACGCTGACCGCGGAGGACCTGGGCCGGATCCACCTGATCGGGGTGGGCGGGGTCGGCATGAGCGGCCTGGCCCGGCTCTTCCTCACCCGGGGGCTGCCGGTCTCCGGCAGCGAGCTGCGGGAGTGGCCGTCCCTGGCCGGCCTGCGGGCGCTCGGCGGCACGATCCACATGAGCCACGAGGCGTCCAACCTCGACGGCGTGGACACCGTGGTCTACTCCTCGGCCATCCCGCAGGACCACCTGGAGATGGCCGAGGCGCGCCGGCGGGGCCTGCGGGTGCTGCACCGCTCCGAGGCCCTGGCGGCGGCGATGACCGGCCGGCGCACGGTGGCGGTGGCCGGCACCCACGGCAAGACCACCACCACGTCGATGGTGACCATGGTGCTCCAGCAGGCCGGCGCCGACCCGTCCTTCGTGATCGGCGGGGAGATCTCCGAGGTGGGCTCCGGCGCGCACCACGGCACCGGCGAGTACTTCGTGGTCGAGGCGGACGAGAGCGACCGCTCGTTCCTGATCTACCGGCCGTACGTCTCGATCATCACCAACATCGAGGCGGACCACCTCAACACGTACGGCGACCTGGCGAACCTGGAGGCGACGTTCGCCGAGTTCGCCCGGCTCACCGACCCGGACGGGTTCATCATCACCTGCGCCGACGACGCGGGTGGCCGGCGGCTGGCCGCGACGCTGCGGGCGGAGGGGCGCCGGGTCTGGACGTACGGCGAGGCCCCCGACGCGACCTGCGGCTGAGCGAGATGGCCTCCTCCGCGCAGGGGGTGCGCTTCCTGGCCGAGATCGAGGGCCGGTCGCTGGGCGAGATCCGGCTGCGTCCCGGGCCGGCACATGGGGATGAACAGCGCCTCTGCGGTGCTCGCGGCGTACCTGCTGGAGCTGCCGATCGAGGCGGCGGAGGCCGCGCTGGGCGCGTTCCCCGGCGTCCGGCGGCGGTTCGAGCGCAAGGGCGTCGCGGACGGCGTGCTGGTCTACGACGAGTACGCGTACCACCCGACCTCGATGACGCTGGCCCTGCAGACGTTGCGCGAGGTGGCCGGCGAGGGCCGGTTGATCGTGGTCTTCCAGCCGTACCGGCTGTACCGCACCCGGGACCTGCAGGCCGACATCGCCGGGGCGCTCGGCATCGCCGACGAGCTGGTGCTGCTGGAGGTCTTCGGCCCCGGTGAGCTGCGGCAGCCCGGCGAGGGCTCGGCCGCGCTGGTCGAGGCGGTGCCGCTGCCGGCCGACCGGAAGGTCTTCGTGGACTCCTGGGACGAGGCGCCGGCCGAGGTGGCCCGGCGGGCCCGGCCGGGCGACGTCGTGGTGTGACCATGGGCGCGCCGCCCATCTCGCTGATGGGCGACCAGCTGCTCGACGCGCTGCTGGCCCGGACCGGCGGTGCGACGGCCGTGGGCGCCGCCGTCGACACGGACGGCGCGGCCGCCGCGGCCGGATGAGTCCCG
>NZ_JAEVHJ010000532.1:0-2642 GCF_016802855.1 Micromonospora sp. ATA51
CTGCGCCCGCTGCCGGCGGCGCCGGCCCAGGCCGCGTCCGGCAGGCCGAGCCCGGCGTACGGGGTCAGCACGGCCGCGGCGCCGCCGAGCCCGCCGGCCAGTACGCTCCACCGCCGGGCGGAGCGTCGCAACCGGCGCAGCCGGCGGAAGTGTCGCGCTCGCTCGTCTGTCATCCCCGCCTCCTCGCGCCGCCGGGTCAGCTCGCGGCGGTGCTGTCCCCGGTGCCGCGTTCCCGGCTCATGCTGGCCCGGATCTCGTCGAGCCGGGCGGCGGCGGCCGGGTCGGTGGCCGGCGCGCTCTCGCCGCCCTGCGCCACCGCGGGCCGTTCCTGCCGGCCGGTGAGCTGCTCGCCGGCCATGCTCGACCGGATCTGCTCCAGTCTGGCCGACCCGGCCGAGTCGAGGGTGGCCTTCTGGATCTCGAGCATCCGGCCCTCGACCGAGTTGCCGGCCAGCTCGGCCCGGCCCATCGCGGTGGCGTACCGGCGCTCGATCCGATCCCGCACCTCGTTCAGCGACGGGGTGCTGCCGGGGGCGGTCAGCGAGGACATCGACTCCAGCGAGCGGGCCACGCTCTCCTGCATCTTGGCCTGCTCGAGCTGGCTGAGCAGCTTGGTCCGCTCGGCCAGCTTCTGCTGGAGGATCATCGAGTTGTTCTCCACCGCCTTGCGGGCCTGGCCGGCCGCGCCGAGCGCCTGGTCGTGCAGCGTCTTCAGGTCCTCGGTGGCCTGCTCGGCGGAGACCAGCTGGGTCGCGAGGAGCTGGGCGGACTGCTCGTACCGGCCGGCCTCGGCCTCGTCGCCCTTGGCCCGGGCCTGGTCGGCGAGGACCAGGGCATGCCGGGCGTTGGCCTGGAGCTGCTCGACCTCGGACATCTGCCGGGACAGTTTCATCTCGAGCTGGCGCTGGTTGCCGATCACGGCGGCCGCCTGCTGGACCAGCGCCTGGTGCTGCCGCTGGGCCTCCTCGATGGCCTGCTGGATCTGCACCTTCGGGTCGGCGTGCTCGTCGATCTTCGCGCCGAAGAGCGCCATCAGGTACTTCCAACCCTTGACGAACGGGTTAGCCATCTCCGCGTTGTCCCCTCAGTAGCGTCGCTCCGCCTCGGCCGGGCCGGGCGGGGCCGACCGGCGGGCCGCGCGGCGTGCCTCCATCGTCCCAGCCCGACGCCAGCCCGGCATCCGTACGGCGAGGGGGCGGTCACGCTGCCCTGATCAAACCCTACGCGGCGGGGGCCACCGCGGCCATGGCGCGCGGCGCGTGGGTCAGGCGGCGCAGACCACGTCCCGGTCCGCGGGGCGGACCCGGGTGCTGCGCAGCGTGGCCTTGAGCGGCGAATCCTGGCGGACCTGGACGGCCACCGCACCGTCGGTGGTGACCTGGCGGACCCCCCGGTTGGTGGCCTTGCGGACGGCGGCCGCGGGGACCGGCGTCGGCTCGGCCCGCTCCTCGACCACCGGGACCAGCACTCCCGGCATCTGCTCGGCCAGGGCGACGGTGTCGCTGACCTCGCGGAGCAGCTCGGAGAGGCGGGCGCCGAGCGCGTCGCAGATGGCGGCCAGCAGCTCGCTGGAGGGCTCCTTCTGGCCGCGCTCGATCTCGGAGAGGTAGCCGAGGCTCACGTTGGCGGCGGAGGAAACCTCGCGCAGGGTGCGGTGCTGCCCCTGCCGGCGCGTCCGCAGTGCGTCACCGATCACGCGGCGTAGCAGGACCATCGCACCTCCCCCTGACGGGACCACCATCTCCGACCGGGGCGTACCGCGCCGGACCCGGCGGGCTGCCCCCGGCGTCGACGTCGACCGTCGAAGCCTTCCCGCAACCGTACCCGTTGGCCGGCCGGTCGACATCCCGCCCCGCCCCTCCAATCCCGCCGAGCCGCCCGCGGCGGCCACCCGGGGCAGGTTGCTCCGTCGGGAACCGTGCCGCGGCCGGCGTCACCGGTGACCCGCGCCCGCCGGGTCGCCCGCGCGGGCCGCGCCGGTCTGCTGGGCGTCTCGGATCCGCTCGGTCAGCAGCCGCAGCGCCTCGATCACCGCGGCCGAGCGGATGTGGTCCCGGCTGCCGTCCAGGTCGAGCTGCCGCACGTCCGTGCCGGTCGGGCCGGCCACGGCGACGTACACCAGGCCGACCGGCTTGCCGTCCTGCGGCTCCGGCCCGGCCACCCCGGTGGTGGCCAGCCCCCAGTCCGCCCCGCAGCGCCGGCGTCCGCCCTCGGCGAGCGCGGCCGCCACGTCCGGGTCGACCGGGCCGCGCTCCGCGAGCAGTTCCGCCGGTACGCCGGCCAGCTCGGACTTCAGCTCGGTGGCGTAGACCACCAGGCCGCCCCGGTAGGTGCCGCTCACCCCGGCGATCTCCACGATCGCGGCGGAGAGCAGCCCCCCGGTGAGCGACTCGATGGTGGCCAGCGTCTCGTGCCGCTGCGAAAGGCTGTGCACGACGGCGGCTGCCGGGCTGCCGGCCGGCCGCTCCCCGTTCGCGTCCCGATCATCCATGCCTCAGGCCCTTCCCTCCCCGACGCCGCCTACTCATGCTCCCGCGGATCCGTCGATCATGAGGTTATCGCCAGGAGACGCCGGGACGGCGGACGACAACTCCATGATCGCCGATTTCAGGCCCCGGGGGCGGGAGCGGAGGCCGGGGGTG
>NZ_JAEVHJ010000533.1:0-2638 GCF_016802855.1 Micromonospora sp. ATA51
GCCCCGCCGGTCCCGGTCGACGGCACGGCGGCACCGGACGGGTCCGCCGGGGGCGTCGCCAGGACGGGGGACAGGAGATCCCGGAGGAGATCGTCGACCGCGCCGGTGACCGTGCCGGCGGGTGCCGGGTCGGCGGCGTACGCGGCGTCGCCGGCGACCGCGTCGGAGGCACACCAGGCGCCGGTCACCCCGGCGACCACGCAGGCCCAACCGCAGCGCGACCCGCGTCAGCCGCTCGCCGCGTCGAGTCATCCCCGGCACCTCTCCGAGCCCCGGTCAGCATCGGGGTCAACGCCCGTACTCTACCGAAGGCATTCGTCCGATCACAGTGTGCGGCTGATCAGGATCGGGCGCGTCGCGCTCGACCAGGAGTGGAATCGGGCCGCCCTGGGTACCTCGGCGGCCATGAGCACGAGCGCGGTCGACAGCCCCGCCACCGACCCGGCCGACGCCCGGTCGCTGGGCACCGTCGCGGTCGTCGCCCACCGGAAGAAGACCCTCGGCGGTGGCCTGGACGAGCTGCGCGCCAGCCTGGTCGCGGCCGGCGTCGGGCGGCTGCTGTGGTACGAGGTGCCGAAGAGCCGGAAGGCGCCGAAGCGGGTGCGCAAGGCGCTGAAGCAGGGCGCCGACCTGCTCCTCGTCTGGGGCGGCGACGGCATGGTGCAGCGCTGTGCCGACGCCCTGGCCGACACGGACGTGCCGATGGGCATCCTGCCCGCCGGCACGGCCAACCTCTTCGCCACCAACCTCGGCATCCCGGCCGACCTGCCGGAAGCGGTCCGGATCGCGCTGCACGGCCGGCGCCGCACGCTGGACCTCGGCCGGCTCAACGGCGAGCACTTCGCGGTGATGGCGGGCGCCGGCTTCGACGGGGAGCTGATCCGGGAGGCCGACCGCAAGCTCAAGGGCCGGCTCGGCCGGGCCGCGTACGTCTGGACCGGGCTGCGGCACGTCCGCGGCGAGTTGGTGCGCACCCGTATCCGGGTCGACGGCGCCGACTGGTTCGACGGCGACGCGAGCTGCGTGCTCTTCGGCAACGTCGGCACGATCACCGGTGGCATCCCGGCCTTCGACGACGCCCACCCCGACGACGGCGCGCTGGAGATCGGGGTCTCCACCGCCAGCGGCGCCGTCGACTGGGCCCGCACCCTGGGCCGGATGGCCGCCGGGCGCGCCGAGGACTCGCCGTTCGTGCGGATCACCCGCGGCCGCAAGGTCACCGTCCGCTTCGCCGCCCCGAAGACGTACGAGCTCGACGGCGGGGCCCGGACCACGGCGAAGCGGCTGAAGGTGAAGGTCGTGCCGGGCGCCCTGACGGTCTGCTGCCCGGACCGCCCGGCCTGAGCCGCCGCGTCCGGTCGGCGCTGTCGGCCGGGCCGCCGGGCCCCGACCGCGTCCCGCGTCCGCGGGCGGGCAGGATGGCCGGCATGGACGACAAGGTACGCGGCTATCTGGCCGAGCTGGTCGACCGGGCGCGGGGCGTCCTCGGCGACGATCTGGTCGGCGCGTACGCGGCCGGCTCGGTGGGCCTGGACGCGTACCAGCCGGGGCGCAGCGACGTGGACGTGGCGCTGGTGGTGGCGCGACCGCTCGGCGGGCCGACGAAGCGCACGCTGGTGGACCGGCTGCGGCACGAGGCCCTGCCCTGCCCGGCCCGCGGCCTGGAGCTGGTCGTCTACCGCCGCGAGGTGGCCGGCTCCGGCATCCCCGACCCCGGCTTCGAGGTGGAGCTGAACACCGGCGCGGGGATGCCGTTCCGGGCCACCTACGCCCCGTCCGACCGGCCCACCGCCGACGGGCGCTTCTGGTACGCCCTGGACCGCAGCATCCTGCACCAGTCCGGGCTGACCCTGCTCGGCCCGCCCGCCGCCGAGGTGTTCGGCGACCTCGCCCCGGGCGACCTGCGGCGGCTGCTGGCCGAGGCGCTGGCCTGGTGGTTGGCGCTGCCGACCCCGCCCGGCGACGGCCCGGCACCCGGCGCGGAGGACGCGGTGCTGGGTGCGTGCCGTTCGTTGGTGAAGGCCCGCGAGGGCGTCTGGCTGTCCAAGGCGGACGCCGGACGCCGGCTGCTGGACCGGGGGGAGGACGCCGACCTGATCGGACGGTCGATCGCCGCCCGCCGGGGCGGTCCGCCGCCCAGCGGGCCCGAGGCGCGGGCCTTCCAGCGACGCGTGCTGGCCGAGGTTGCCCCGACGCATTGACGTGGATCAGCATCGCACTGTAAACAAGGCGTACTGATCGATCGGGGAGGGCCCATGCGACGTTCGGTACTGCTGTCGACGCTCCTGCTCACGCTCGCCACGACCACGCCGGCCGCCGCCGCGCCGCCCCACCCAGCCCCGGCGGCGCTCGCCGCCACGCCGGTCCAGGTCTACGGCGCCTGGCACTGCGGCAACGACTACTGCACCTGGGGAACCGTCCGCGCCGTCACCGAGTTCGACAGCCAGAACCACTGGCTGGTCGACCGCGGCGACGGCCGGCCCTCGGTCAACCTGGTGGTGCTCAGCTTCGTCAACCCGCTCGCGCTGCTGCGCCAGACCACCGACGCCACCACCCTCGACGGCGTGCCGCGCGGCATGACCCCGGAGATCGTCAACTACTTCACCGCCCGCGGCGTGCGGGTGATGCTCTCCGTCGG